>NZ_JACJQM010000041.1:0-58719 GCF_014696655.1 Nostoc sp. FACHB-888
GTCTTGCTCAGTCGTCAAGTCTATTTTTTATACAATCTTTTATGCTGATTTTCTGGAATTTGTCAAGTTTTATTTATACCAAATTAGATGAGCTTACCCTGCTTTTTAAAGGGGGTTAGGGGATCTTCCGCAGCAAAATATCACTGACACTAAGCGTATTGAGAAACTACATCCCCTCACCGTTATTTTTAAAGTAGATTGAGGGACTAATCTGTAACGAAGATTTGCAAAACTGATATCAAATAGCGCGGGAAAATTTTGTCTCTCGCGTTCTTGTGTGAGTATCAAAGATGACAGCAATATTTCTTACTAGTAGTCTACCAATATCTGTAATCTGGATATGGTTATTTGATAAAGTGACTAGACCATCGGTTTCTAGTGGTTTTAACGCCTCTAGTTCCTCAAAAAAATATTCATCAAAATTGATATCATATTTGTTTTCAATATCATGCTTATGCAATTGAAAGTGAGACATAATCCCCATAATTACATCCCGTCTAATTATGTCATTTTTAGTAAGCTTGATACCTTTGCTAACAGGTAAATTACTCGTTGCAATTGTCTGATAATAATCCTTTAATTCCTTGTGGTTTTGAGCATAAGCATCTTCTAGCATACTGATGGATGTAGCACCAAAACCAAATAGTTCTGTCTGGGCGTGGGTAGTGTAGCCCTGGAAATTGCGTTTTAGAGTGCCATTGCGTTGAGCGATCGCTAGTTCGTCATTAGTTTTAGCAAAATGATCCATCCCAATAAATAGATATTGATTATTCGTCAATTCTTCAATAGTCATTTTCAGAATTTCTAACTTTTCCTCTGCTGCGGGTAGCGCCTCTTGAGGAATATTTTTTTGTGTAGGTTTGATCCACGGTATATATGCAAAGTTAAAGACAACAATTCTGTCAGGGTCTAACTCAACAGTCTTTTTCAACGTCTCCCGAAATGTTTCGCGGGTTTGATAAGGTAAACCATAAATAAGGTCTACATTCACACTTTCAAACTTAGCTTCTTTAACCCAACTCATGACATCAAATAGCATTTCTTCTGGCTGGACACGATTTATAGCTACTTGAACTTGGCTATTGAAATCTTGAATGCCAAAACTAATACGGTTAAATCCAATTTTTCTCAGAAAGAAAATGTAATTTTTATCAATATAGCGAGGATTAATCTCAATTGAGATTTCTGCTTGTGGATCGATGTTGAAATGGCGATTGATGTTTTTCCATAAAAATTCTATTTGGTCACGATCCAAGTAATTAGGAGTACCGCCTCCCCAGTGGATTTGCAGCACTTTTCTGTCTGGTTCGATTAAAGCTGCGGTGTTTTTAATATCTTGAGCCAAAGACTCCACGTAAGGTTTGGCAATATTCTTGTTGTTGGAAATTACCGTGTTACAGCCGCAGAAGTAGCAAGCACTTTGGCAAAAGGGGATATGGAAATATAAACTCATAGGAGTTTTACGTTGATTCGATGCTGCGATCGCGGCTTTAAAATCACTTTCAGTAAATCTTTCGCTCAACTCTGTAGCAGGCGGGTAACTGGTGTATCTAGGTGCGCGAGTGTCGTACTTTTGAATCAAATCCAGATCAAACTTGACACCAGGTAATAGAAAAACCATTGAGTTGCTTTCCAATGAATGAGTGAGGAGTGGGGAGTGGGGAGTAGGGAGTGGGGAAAAATGACAAATGACTAATGACTAAAGAGTTAGGCTATTAAACATAACTTGACCGAGTGCTTTAATTAAATTTCCTTCTAACTCTTGAGCCATCTGTAAATTGAACCCAAAGGCATTATTAGCTTCTGCAACAATCCGTTCTGCTGTTATATCATCAACGGGCAATTCATTTAATGCCTGACGATACTTATCCTTAAATGCCTTTTTGTCAGGAATTTGCTCAAAATTATAAAAGGATGTGCCTTCATAGCCAGAAAGCTTCAGGGCTGACTGAGCAACTTTTTGTAGCATTTGACCCCCAGAAAGATCGCCCATGTAGCGAGTGTAGGCATGACCTAGCAATAAGACTGGTTCACTAATAGAAATTTCCCGAATGCGGTCAATGTACTTTTGGGCAGCAGGTGAAGGTGTAACTTGCTCTCTCCAATTATCTCCATAATAGAACACCATGTCTTTTTCGAGCGAAGATTGGCGATTAAGTTCGGGGAAATAAACCGCACTAATCACAGGATGCTCTAAATGGCTCTTTAATGCTACTTCTAGTTCGCTGTAGACGTAATACAAGTTGCTTAAGAACTTGGGCGTTGCAGTCTCTATCCACAACTCCTTTCAGAAAACATTTCATAAATCCCACATTTTCTGCTGAGGTGTGGGCTTGTTGAGTTCCAGAGCGCAGTTTGATGGCTAGATTACTACTCATTGTTGCTTCCTTCATGTTCAAGGGCAAGGCTTCTGGGGAGTCATCGACTCAGGATGCCTGCCAGTACCAGCTAAAAGATTGTTATTCTAGGTTTAGAGAGGATCTGCATCGCTCTATGGGAGCAAGTACGACTGCCGATGTAGATCCCAGCTATTTTTATTTCTCCTAAAATTATTTAACTATTAATTTATATATAACTATAAAGATATTAGTATTTATTTAGGTTTTTCTGATTTTCACCTTTAGGCACATCCTACTTGAGTAGTAATAAAACTGATCGCGAAATAGGCATTTAAACTCTCCTAAAACAACAGGTAATAAGTTTATTTCTCACAATTTACTCTCAATAATTTAACTGATGTCTACAAACAACTATTTATGCTTAGATAACTTTTAAAGGATGAAATAATCAAAGGATTCTTATGGTTAAGTCTCTGGAAACCCAACGCCAGTCGCTCATGGGGGAAACCCCCAAGACCGCGCTGGCTCCCGAACCTGAGTTGCTAAAACCAGGTGTAAAAGCGCCTGTTCAAGAAACATTATTAACACCCCGATTTTATACTACTGACTTTGACGCTGCGGCGCAATTGGATATTTCGTCCCAGGAAGCTGAGTTATTGGCAATTGTAGAGGAGTTACGAGCTGACTATAACCGTCATCACTTTATCCGTGATGAAGAATTTCAGCAGTGTTGGGATCACATTGATGGAGAAACACGCGTCGCCTTTATTGACTTTTTGGAACGTTCCTGTACCTCAGAGTTTTCTGGGTTTCTGCTGTTCAAAGAATTATCACGCCGTCTGAAAAACCGCAATCCGATTTTGGCGGATGCTTTTAATTTTATGGCGCGGGATGAAGCACGCCATGCGGGATTTTTAAATAAGTCAATGGCAGATTTTAATCTTTCCCTCGACTTAAGTTATTTAACCAAAAATCGCACTTATACCTTCTTTCCGCCAGAGTGGATTATTTACACAGTCTACCTGTCTGAAAAAATTGGCTACTGGCGCTACATCTTGGTGTATCGCCACATGGAAAAACATCCAGAACACCAAATTTATCCACTATTCCGTAAGTTTGAGAGTTGGTGTCAGGATGAAAATCGACATGGAGATTTTTTCAAAGCGCTGCTGCGATCGCAACCTCAACTATGGAACAATTGGAGAGCTAGATTATGGGTGCGTTTCTTTTTACTGAGTGTTTTTGCTACTCACACATTGACAGTATTTGAACGCGCCACATTTTATCAATCCATTGGGATAGATCCGCGCGAATATAATACCAGAGTCATTCAAGAGACGAATAACACTGCTGCACGGGCATTTCCCCTGATTTTGAATACAAATCATCCAGAGTTCTTCCGGCGGTTGGAAAAGTGTTCTGACCTTAATTTGAAACTAGCAGAGATTAACAACAGCAATCGCTCACCAGTTGTCAAATTCTGTCAAAAATTACCCTTGCTCGCTTCCATTGTTGGGCATCTATTGCAGACTTACCTAATCAAACCCGTTGATGCTGAATCATTGAGAGGGACAGTTCATTAACTAGTAACTGCATACATTAACTGAATCTACAAGTTTTATTTGGGAATCTCTTCACTTGAATTCTATAATCGGCATTGCATAATAGAGGGATGAATTGAGGTATTATACTGTGCAATGTCCATACTGTGCGTCTACTGAGATTAGAAAAAATGGTAAACGAAGAGGTAAACAAAATCACATCTGTGTCAACTGTGGTCGTCCATTTATCGATGTCTATAGCCCAGCAAAAGGATATTCGGATCAGATCAAACAAGAATGTTTAAGATCATATGTGAATGGGATGGGATTGCGAGCAATTGAGCGTGATAAGAGGGTTCATCATACAACGATTATTTATTGGCTAAAACAAATTGGTGAACAACTCCCAGATACGCCACCAATCAACAAGATGTCCTCCAGACTACCGGGAAATGGTGCTAATAATGTTTGAGGATTCGTACAATTGCCGTATTCCTTTCTCCTCAAGGCATTAATTCTTCTTGTCATCCTCAAATGAGCGAACCGACAGTTAGGGGGGATCAAAAGTGCCTAAAGTCACAGCGAAATACTTTTCAAACAACCTCTAAAGGCAGGGAGAGGTTTATCGAACTCACGTTGATTTTATTTTTTCTTAATTTCGCTACCAGCAAAAACCTTTTGACAACACAGGGATATAAAATATACTAAGAGTAAATACAGAGAAAACTGAAATAGTTATCTTTGATTACTCATTTTTTCATATAAAGGGGTGCATTATGGAATATCTTGCTTATTCTCAGATGTTTATTGCTCAAGAAGAGGCATCTCGAAACACCAAATATAATCCGTCTAAATCTCAATTAGATAGCAAAAAACCTCTTACATCTTCTGACATAGTTATTACTAAAGAAAAGACATTTGGAATCACTCAAGCTAAATTCAATTGCAAAAAGCTTCTTAAATCTTCAGCTTGGCTAGCTTTAGCTGGTGTTGGTGTATTACTTATTGCTGCTGCCCAAATTCAAATGAGTTCGGCTGCATTTGTCAGAACTAACGGCAGTTGTTTGCGTATCCGTACAGGCCCAAGCACTAACTACTCATATGTAGGCTGTGTACCAAATGGCACAACACTTCCAGCGATTGAAAGGTATGAAAACGGTTTTGCTAGGCTTTCTACAGGTAGATACGTTTTTGCTCGATGGGTTGGTGATAGACCTTACTATGCTCCTGTGACTAGACCTGGTGGTGTTGGTGGTTCAGTCATTCTTACTCGTGGTTCTAGAGGTCAGCTTGTAAGAAACGTTCAAACAGTTTTAGGTAATCTCAGAGTTGATGGAGTTTACGGCCCAGAAACTGCTAGCCAAGTCCGAAACTTTCAAGCAAGTAGAGGTCTACTTGTAGATGGTGTGGTGGGCCCTCAAACTCGATTGGCTCTAGGTATTTAGTTAAAAGCTACCCTTTGAAAATCTTGTTTCTGAATTCTACATTTTCTTGTGGATGGAGAGAAATTTAAGCTATAGCAATTCTCAGTTGAGTGAAGGTACACCCCCAACCCCCTCCCCGCTCTTGGAGAGGGGGCTATGATCTTATTTGATACGGTTGAGGAAGGGGAATTACGCGATATCGTTAAAACTTCGGAGCGTCTGTCCCGTCTTAAGGCGGACAAAATACACGTCCTATAAGATTTTGAGAAAGGCTAAAAAAAGAAAAACCGGGGCAAAACCCGGTTTTATGCACCCTGAAAAACAGAAATTTTGCATTTTGTTTAAGTTTCTGATGAAAGACCCAGGTAATTTTGTACAATCTGCAAAATGCGCTCTGCTGCATGACCATCCCCAAAGGGATTAATTGCATTTGCCATTGCTGCATAAGCATCTGGATCGCTAAGTAACTCAGCAGCATTTGCAAAAATATTCTCACTCGTAGTGCCTACGAGTTTAGCTGTACCGGCTGTAACAGCCTCTGGTCTTTCGGTGGTGTCTCTTAAAACCAGTACTGGTTTTCCCAAGCTGGGGGCTTCTTCTTGCAAGCCACCAGAATCAGTGAGCAAAAGATGCGATCGCCCAATTGCACCCACTAATTCTCCATAATCTAGAGGATCTGTCAAGAAAATTCGGGGATGATTCCCTAAAAGCTCTTGTAATGGAACTCGCACTGTGGGATTGCGGTGTAATGGTAGCAGCAAAGCAGTATCAGGAAACTTGTCTAAGATTTGTAAAAAGCCTTGAGCGATCGCTAACAGAGGTTCTCCCCAATTCTCCCGACGATGAACTGTTGCTAACAAAACGCGATATGAATCCCAGTCTAAGCCTGGTACATTACAAACGGCTTGGGTTGCAGCTACATTCAACAGCGCATCAATTACCGTGTTACCCGTCATGTGAATTTCACCCAAAACACCAGAACGGTGCAAGTTTTCCACAGCCCAAGGAGTCGGCGCAAAGTGCAACTGAGTAATTTGAGAAATCAACCGCCGATTAGCTTCTTCTGGGTAAGGATTGAAGATATCATCAGTTCTTAACCCTGCTTCTACATGACCAATAGGGATTTTTTGATAAAAAGCTGCCAAAGCTGCGGCGAAAGCCGTGGTAGTGTCTCCCTGCACCACCACTAAATCTGGTTTTTTCTCCTTAAATAATGCTTCTAATCCTTGTAAACTACGGCAGGTAATATCATTTAGAGATTGCTGAACCTGCATAATTTCCAAATCATAATCTGCCTTGATGTTGAACAGCTGCATAACTTGTTCAACCATCTCTCGATGCTGTCCAGTTAAAATTACTTGCGACTCAAAACTTGAAGATTTTTGAAAAACCTGAATCACTGGAGCTAGTTTAATCGCTTCTGGACGAGTACCCAAGATAATGCAAACGCGTTTTTTATTAGTCATTTGTCATTAAGTCATCTGTCATTTGCCAATGGTTATAGTCAATGTTCTATGGTCAATAGTCAATAGTTAGTGATCAATCATCACACAAATCATAAATAGAAGTAATATTATGTCCGCATAATTGGTTATGCTAACCACAGTCATTACACCCCTCCCCGCAAGCGGGGAGGGGAGACAAAGCGTAGCTTTGGCGGGGTGGGGTTCTTCGGGTTTAATAAGCAATCAAGCGGACATGATATAAGTCAACGTAAATAATTATCGTTGGGATAAAGCAGGACGAAAAAGGGTTTGAGTCTTTTCTTCACACAGTTTGTTTTTATTGTGCCGACTTCCTTGAAAGGATAAATCACACAATAAGCATAAAAAAACCCGGCTTAATCGGGCAGATGCACTGTTTATCAAATTTCATCTCTAATGATTACATTTTAATCTCACAAGTAAAATCGCAAAAAGCATGAAAAAACCCGGCTTAACCGGGCAGACGCACTGTTTGTCGTATTCACCTGTAATGACTACATTTTAATCTCACAAGTTAAAGGGCAAGCAGCGTAGACACTCGTCTGCATTTGGTCTGCCTCTCCATGCAGCCAGCTTAACCATTTGATTTCACTAGGATGAACTCCTTTAAGAGTTAGTACACCCGCAGCTAATACAACTGCCATGACATTAAACATTATTAAAGCACCTGCTACAAGCAAAACAGCACTAACAGGCATTACAGATTGCAAGATGATCGACAACAGACATCCGACCGTAGCCATCAATACAACTAGTGGAAAGCCCACAACCAACAAGCATACTGCTAATGTAAAAGTCCATATTAAAAAGCTTTTAATCATCAACAAGGAGTAGGTCTTTCCTTGATTAGAGCTTTGAGCAGAAACCATGACTTTTCCTCCCAAAAATACACAGTGAATTTTAATTTTTCAGTTATATTTCGCTTTTTGCGAGTAAACTGAATCCTTTCTCAGTGAAATTAAGTATATAAAAACTAATTGGGAAAATGAGCATTTAGTTACTAAAGTTTACAGTTAATTTTTTGTAATCGTGAATATAAACTCAAGTTTCTATCTATTAAAAAAACCTGCTTTCTGCATCTATCTTCAGGTATATCAACTCAAAACTATAAGCTTTTAACTTTGATCCCCAGGACATTACTCCTATTCAACTTAACATTTCTTATAAAAAGTAGGAGTCGTTCTCATAATTTATAGATGGGCTGAATAAATGATCTGCTAGTGTTTGTGCTGTTAATTGCTGGCAATTCGTGTCTATGCATGAGAGAAATTTCTCATCTAAAGGCTTAGAATATTTATCTTTTATCAAAAGTACTATAAATCACTAAACAATCTATGTATTTTTTCCGAGGGGTTTTGAGTACTTGCGTGTGTTAAACCATGTTAGATAGGTTAAATAATTTCTCTCAATATTCTGAGTAGTGGAATTTCAGGAAAAAAAGATACAAATTGAGGTGGATGAAATGAATTGACCGTGGTTCTAGAGTTTCAATCGCCTGCCATTACCGCTAGAGCTAGCACGCAAGCATTCTGCAAAAGTCATTGAAGCAAGTGACTTGACTTCTCGTTAATTCAACTTTTTAACTACCAAATGTGAAGATATATGACAGAATCACAGTCTCCATTAAATTCTAACTCTGCTGCCGGACGTAACCTGCCACCAATGCCGCCACCCCCGCCAACCTCTAGTACGCAACGGCAGATGACACAAACATTGGATATGTCAATGGATAGAAGCACCAATGCGCCTGTTGCTGGTCATCGTCCGGGTAGTCCACCGCCAATTCCTAGTTCAGTTCACCCTAAAAACAGCATTCCGCAAATCACTTTAGCGAAGTTAATCAAGGAAGCTTACGATCAGGGATATTCTGACTTGCACTTGGGTGTAGGCGAAGCACCCCGCTTCCGCAACCGAGGAGAAATTCAAACAACGGATTATCCAGAAACAGATAAAGAAACTTTTATGAATTGGTTGCGGGAGGTGATGACTGAGGGGGAAATTCAACGCTTTGAAGAACACTTAGAATTTGACGGAGCAACTCAATACGACTTTGCTCGCGTGCGGATTAATATTTTTGGCTCCCTCAAAGGGCCTGCAATGGTGTTGCGGTTGATTCCGTTGAAAATCTTAACTATGGAACAGTTGAACTTACCCCCAATTTTCCGGGATATTTGCCATCACCATAAAGGTTTAATTTTGGTGACTGGCCCCACTGGTTCGGGTAAGTCCACCACAATGGCAGCGATGATTGACTATATCAATAAGGAGATGGCCAAGCATATCATCACTATTGAAGACCCGATAGAATTTGTTCATCAAAGTCGCAAGTCTTTAGTCAAACAGCGCGAAGTGGGAATGCACACCCGGAAATTTGACAATGCTTTGAAAGCAGCTTTGCGGGAAGACCCAGATTTGATTCTGGTGGGTGAAATGCGGGATAAGGAAACAGTCAACACCGCCCTAAAAGCCGCTCAGACTGGTCACTTAGTTATGGGTACCCTGCACACCAATAGCGCTGTTAAAACCATTGAGCGGATTCTCAACCTCTACTCTGGTGAAGAACAGGATGCAATGCGGGTGGCAATTTCTGAGTCTTTAGTGGCAGTCATTGCCCAAGGTTTATGCCGCACAACTGACGGGAAGCGGGCTGCTTTCCACGATGTCTTGATTAACACTGAGGCTATTAAAGAATGGATCAAAGATGGTAAATATGATGAAATTAGCGAGTTGATGAAACAAGCTGGTTTTGACGGCATGATTACGATGAATCAGTCGTTGCTAAATCTTTATCAAGACGGTCGCATCACTGAAGAAACTGCTTTAGAAATGTCGCCAACTCCTAACGAAATGGCACAGTTTCTCCGAGGTCGAGTTTAAAATTGGGCATTGGGCATTGGGCATTGATTATTCTCCTCTGCTCTTCCCCTGCCCCCTGCCCCCTCATTCCCCAGTCCCAAATATTTTTCTGATCCTGGTTGCGGTTATAGCTAAGGTAAAAGGTAAAAGAGAGAATTTTTTACTTTTAGCTTCCTAGCCTCTGTGAATAACTTAACGACAAACAAACTATCTACACCCCAGTTGTTTAAAGGCATCGCCCTATTTACACCTGGAGGAGATTTAATTTATTGCATCGACCCTAGCAAGCAGGGTCGATGGCACTTGCATTTGTGCTCGGCTTTGCAAGAAATCTTAGATTTGCCAGAGCCACCGCACTTTTTAGTACCTTGTTATACTGCAACTATTGATAACTGGTTAGATCCACGTACTCAAAAAGTCCGAACTTTCGCTGAAGCTTATCCGGCTGTAATTAGAAATCAAGCTTTGCTTAATGCCATTTTTGGCACGGGGGAGTTAGTATGGCAAGCAGCTCCTTGGCAGGATGGGTTGTGCGATCGCATGGTGTTAACAACTTATCGTTCGTCATTCCCGCAGCTTTGGGAGGATCACGATTTAATTGTCCGTCTAGACCTCTCTGAACCTGTACCAAAATACCACCAACCAGTAATAGTACAAAAAAAGGAAGTCATGACACAAGGCTATGTTCTGCGATTGTTTGTTGCAGGACATAGCAGTACCACCGAACGCATTCTCAAAAATTTACACGAATTATTGGAGCGATCGCTAGGACATCCTTATACTCTGAAAGTGATTGATGTTTTAAGTCATCCAGAACAAGCAGAACTCAATCAGGTTTCTGCAACTCCTACCCTTGTCAAGGTTTGGCCTCACCCAATTCGGCGAATCGTTGGAGAGTTGGATCATGTAGAAAAGATTTTACAGATGTTATCTGTTAAAGAGAATTTTTAAGTTTGGACTGGGTTTCAGCTATTTTCGTCTAGCACAATTGCCACTTTTTATATTATCAGAGGTAGCTAAAATTACCCAGAGTGAGTTATTTGGAGAGCTAGAGGCATAAGCTGAATTCCTGCGATCGCATCACAATTCATAATCGGCATAGCAAGATAATTATGGATTCACTTAGCAAATTGATCAACTCAAGCGATCGCTTACAATACAGTCAAATATTAGATGGTAACATTATGGCGATTTTGTTAAATTATAAAATCTATCAGAACGCATCTGAGTGCCATTTCGCCAAACTTCGACTTTCTCAGGACTGACTAAATAATAAAAACTACCATTATCTGCTCGATATCTGCCTTTGCCAATATTCAAAGCCGCTATTTTTATAGGCTTGCTTGGATCTTGTTTCAACTGCCCAATATAAAATAACTCACCCTTTTCTTCGCAAACTTTTACACGAATACTTGCAGTCTCACCCTCAATGATGGTAACTCCATTGCATTTAGTATCAGTGCTAACAGGTGCAAAACTTATTGGAATTGGCTGTGAAGCTGAAACTGGCTTGGCTACTAAAGGTGTTGAGACTGGGGGGTTCGGGTTATCCACTTGCTGGACTTTTGAAGGAGAATTAACACTTGCAGTTAAGGATGTTAACAGACCAAGGGGATCGACTGCTATTCGACCATTTGGATGAACTTCAAAATGCAGATGAGGTGCTGTACTATTGCCTGTAGATCCCATCTGGGCAATAATTTGACTTTGAATGATCTGTTGACCCTTGCTCACCAACAAACGACGATTGTGACCATAAACAGTGGTACTGCCGTCAATATGTTTAATAGCTATGGCATTGCCTAATCCCCAATCATCCCAACCCGCTTTGATAACTGTACCAGACGCAGCAGCAACAATAGGAGTTCCAGATGCCCCTGCAATATCAATTCCTTCATGTTGATATTTGCGGAAGCCTTGAGAAATAAACCCTTGAGTCGGCCAGATTAAGTTAGAAGCAGGAATAGGAGTTTGCCCAATTGGGGAATCGCCTGCTAACTGTGTTAAGGCAGATGTAGTTGTACTTAATACGGTGGTTAAAGATATTAACCCAATTAGTCCATAAGTGCGATATCGATAAACGGTAACTTTTTTCATAAGTTGAAAGTTTATTCAAACAATAATTCAGATAGTTTCTGATTATTTGCTGTTTCAAGCTGACTCGGAAAATATCAGGAAATTTAGTGGATATGGCATCTCCAAACCCCTCGCAAAAACCTTGACCCTACAAGTATATTTATTATCTGTCCCGTATGCCAGCCACCGACGCATCGAACGGTGGCATACGTTATATTGTGATTCTTATCTTCTAGCTCAAGATTTAGTGTAATTATCGATTACTTTGGCTAAGTCTGGCACTGCTTCTTCTACGTGCTTTTTAGCTGAACCGCGAAATTTTTCATAGGTTCCTCGCACGATTTGGCGCTTGGCATTTTTGACTCTAGCATCGGTGACACCTAGTAGCGCGTCTGCTGTCTGAGAGCGATTTGCATTCAGGTATTCAATTGGATCGCCTTTCTGTACGCCTTCACTCCAGATAGGATCAAGCGCTGTGAAGCACTGCGGCAAAATCTGCTCAACGACGTAGGGAATATACCCTGGTTTGACCCCCTTGAGGGCGGCGAAAGCGGTTTTCAAAGCAATACCGCTCATACCTGACTTGGATGCAAGCTGTCCTTCTATCATGTTGCAACAGTCATTTATGACCATAGCTTTTTTGGTCGGGTTCAAAAGTCCCTCACTCAGTCCCATTTTACTTTTCCTTATCTAAGTACTTAATTCTATTCGACTAATTTTTTTAGCAAGCAGGAAATTACAGAAAATGGTATCAGAGTTAGAGGATGTTATGAACATAAGGAATATAGCCCTTTTGTAGAAGGCTACGAAGGCGATCGCTTATATCTTTTGACTGAGACATTTAAGCGATGCCTACGTCTCAACTGAAATTTAAGCAGCACAAAAAATCGGGGCAGGTGACAAACCCGCCCCGATCGCTTCTGGTATACTGCGCCCAACGGCTGTTGCTACAGGCTTTAAACTATCAACTAAATGCACCATATCTTCTAAAGAAAGTGCTTGACGGGCATCAGAAACAGATTTTTCTGGTTCTGGGTGACACTCAATAATTAATCCATCTGCACCGCAAGCGATCGCAGCCCTAGCTACAGGTGCAACTAACTCCCGTTTACCTACGGCATGGGAAGGATCTACAATCACAGGCAGGTGAGTTATTTGCTTGAGTGCCGCTACAGCCCCTAAATCCAAGACGTTGCGGGTGTAATCATCGAAGCTGCGAATACCGCGTTCACACAACACCACATCAGGATTTCCGTGGCTAAGAATGTATTCAGCAGCCATAACGAATTCTTCAATTGTCGCTGCTAATCCACGCTTGAGCAGTATTGGTTTACCAGCTTGTCCCAAAGCTTTGAGCAAGTCGAAGTTTTGCATATTGCGACTACCAACTTGAAGCATATCAGCGTGGGCAGCAACTACTTCAATTTGAGAAATTGACATAACTTCGGTGATAACTGGCATATTGTAATGCGATCGCACCCTTGCCAAAATCTTCAATCCTTCTTCTCCCATACCCTGGAAAGCGTAAGGAGATGTGCGCGGTTTGTAGACACCGCCACGCAACCCTTGCACGGATGCAGTAGATAGCTTTTGGGCGACTATCTCCATTTGTTCTAAGCTTTCGACGGTGCAGGGGCCGCCGATAATTACTAATTTTTCGCCCCCGAAAGCCACTTTTTCTGAAATTTTAACAATTGTTTGGTGGTTGTGATGAGATTGTGCGGCAAGTTTGGCATTAATCATGGCAAGTTTGGCATTAATCATGGTTTTATTCTCCTGAAAATTAAGTATTGGGCACTATTTTGCGATAACAAAAAAGCCCGGAACCTTTGAGAGTTCCGGGCGCGTTCTGATTCATCGACATGACGCTATTTACCCGGAACTTACTCTGGGCCAAAAGTAAAAGCCATAAAACCAGCTACTTAAATAAGTCATGACGATGAAATTCTCCTTAAAACAACAAAAACCGCAGAGTTCGCTCTGCGGTTCACCGGGCGGTTTCCATTAGGAAACTCAATTCACCCCCGGTGAACCACCCTAAACCAAAAATATAAGTAGGAATTTGTGTTAAGCATTTGCGAGGCTTTTGCTGGAAAACTTAATAACTATACCTATGTAATCTAACATTAACAGGAAGAGTAAGCGGTGTCAAGACCCCCACAAACCATAAAAAAGCGATAGACTCAGTACAATTATAGAAGTTAAGACTAGTAACGCTTTGCAAAATTCTAAATTACGCTCTTTTCTGATTGTGTGATGAACTGCTAGTTGCTTGTTTGCGTAAACAACAAAAGCAGCTTGTCATTAAATATCAGCATACTTAATAAGTTTAAAAATATTGTTGTGTCATTAATAATGGGTATCACAGATGATCAAAAATCAATGGTGAAAAATCTAAAAGTTCAGAATATGGCAATTATCTAAAGGAATAGAATACAGCCAAATCAAGGTAATTAGAGAGAACTCTAACACAGTGGCTTCCATCTCTCGGAAGTTTAAGGAGCCAGGATTGAAAAGTTAAAATATATAATTCTCCTGACTTGTGATCTCACCTTGCGAAAGGTGATTACAGACAATTGACGCTCGCCTACATTGTTATTACCCAAGCCCTGATTGACCAAATTAACTTTTTAGCATCATCACTTTCATTATGCCCAGTCCCAAAATCTTAGCCCAATCTTTCGACTATTATGGAGTTTACCCCTGCCCAGTCTGTCGGATAGGTAAGATTTCTCATATGCCATTAATGGAAACTATGGCTTGTGACTTTTGCCAAGAGATTTTTACAGTCAACTTAGAACTACAGCAAATCAAGATGCCTTCTAGGCAACCACCCTTAATTTGGCGTTGGAATGGCTTTAGTTGGGCAGAAGGCCAATTGGAAGGTGTGGAATTAGGTTGGGGTTATGGACTAGCAGCAGCGATTTTTGTGATTCTTCCAACTACTTTAATTGGCATAGTAGCTTACTATTTTCCTGCTGATCTCAAAGAACCCATTACCTGGACGCCATATATTTGGACGATATTAACTTTCTTATCACATTTATCAATTATTGTTTGGATTGTGATTGAAATTTATCAGATTCCAGTTACAGCATATTTGAGAGCGATCGCTCGATGGAGAAATAGGGAAATGAGAAGATGAGAGAGCAGGAGAGGCAGGGAGCAGGGGGACAAGGGGACTTGTGAGAACTTGCAACAAGTCTTTCCCCTTGTCCCCAAGTCCTCTTTCCAATGCCCAATGGCCAATGATCAATAACAAATGATGCAGCGAATAGATAGCTCCATCACTCATAATTAAGTTGATTGTCCACCAAAATATCGTATGAGCGATCTGGAGCACTACTATAGAGTTTTGGAATTAGAGCCTGGGGCGACACTTGACGAAGTGAACCAGGCTTACAAAGATTTAGTCTTTGTTTGGCATCCCGATCGCATTCCCAAAGACAATCTCCGTTTACAGCAGAAAGCACAAGACAAGCTGAAAGCCATAAATGAAGCTCGTGAAAAATTGCGCTCTTTAAAAACCAAACATCAAACCACACATCACTCACCGCCACCTAAACAGGAAAAACCATCTCAAACCACATATTATTCACCCGCACCTAAACAGGAAAAACCATCTCAAACAACCCAGAAACCACCAAAGCAAAATTCAGACTTGAGTGGCAAAGACTACAGCCGGGCAAATTTGAGCAATAAAGACTTATCTGGCAGAAATCTGAGTTATGCCAATTTGAGCGGTGCTAATCTCAGCGATACTTTTATGCACAAAGTCAACCTTAGAGGTGCGAATTTATCTGAAGCAAATTTATTTCGAGCAAATTTACTTTTAGCGGATCTGCGGGAGGCGAATTTACGCGCTGCTAATTTGATTGGAGCGGATCTCAGTGGGGCCGACTTGCGAGGAGCCGACTTGACAGGAGCGCGGATTCGCTCTGGTGAGCGCCTTCTGGTTAAACTAATCGGTACTAACTTAGCAGGGGCAATTATGCCTGATGGTTCAATTTATCAATAACTGAGGCTGCGCTATGACACAGAGTGTATGAATTACTTAAATGAAAAAGCAATCAAGCAGTTCTTGTTTGAATGCAACAGATGGTAAGGGCACAGCATTGCTGTGCCCTTACAAGTGAAGTGATCTGTATTCCAGGCAATTGAAACCGCTATATGCCTGTTTACTTGCCCAAAACACCAAAACGAATACGCGATCTACTGAAATGAGAAAGCAATATGCCTTTTTGCTTGCTGAATCTACTGAAATGAGTAAGCAATCAAGCATTTTGAGAAAGCAATATTCCTTTTTGCTTGCTGAATCTACTGAAATGAGTAAGCAATCAAGCATTTTGAATACAGCCAGAAAGCCCAAAATTAAATCCTTTTGAATTTTGACACTTCGACTCCTTTCGACCCTTACAACCTGACTGTAAAATTGAAGATGATACATTTAGGCTTTTAGGCACTGTGGACTTTTTTATCGGTTGTGCTGTTTGGGCATATAAAGGTTGGGTGGGCGAACTCTATCCCCAAGGCACTCGCACTGCTGATTTTCTGCATCTCTACAGTCGTCGCTTCACCACTGTAGAAGGTAACACCACCTTTTATGCTGTGCCTAATCAAGAAACTGTAACCCGTTGGGTTGCCGAAACCCCAGCAGGTTTTGAATTTTGTTTAAAATTACCGCGAGATATTACCCATCAAGGATTGTTGAAACCTTATATTCCGGCTGCATTAAAATTTCTGGGAGGGATGCGCCCTTTAGGTAAGCGTCTTGGCCCGATATTTGCCCAGTTACCACCCAGTTATACACCTGCATTGTTTGACGATTTGACCAACTTTCTGGAAGCTTGGCCGCGTACAGAAGCACCCCTAGCGTTAGAAGTTCGGCATCCCGACTGGTTCAAGGAACCCCATGCTAGTAATTTGACGACACTTTTAGAAAAGCTAGGTGTGGGAAGGGTACTGTTAGACTCGCGCCCCATCTATACTGGAGATGATGACCCCCAGTTGCAATCAGAACGACGTAAACCCAAATTACCGTTGCAATTGAGTGTTACAGCACCCTTTACTCTGATTCGGTTTATTTCTCATCCAAATTTATCAGTGAATCAGCCGTTTATGGAAGAGTGGGTGAAGCAAATTCAGCAATGGTTACAGACGGGAGTGCGAATTTATTTCTTTGTCCATTGTCCAATAGAAGCGCGATCGCCCAGCACAGCCCGTCACTTTCAACAGCTATTGGAACAAAGTCACACACCAGTTCCACCCCTACCTTGGAATAACCTTGAGCATCCTCCCAATCAACTCAGTCTATGGCCTTGAAAAGCAGGACGCGAGGAGTAGGGGAACTAAGCCTACAGAATGAGATTTCTAATTTTTTAAATTTTACAAAACATCTCATGTTTAGTAATAAAAAAAGAGCGATAATTAGTGTTACGATACTTTTTTGTTAAAGCTTGATATTCCTTTTTGCTTGACAAAAGCGTCCGAGGAAAGCAATCGCATTCCCAATGGATGTAAAGAAACATTTCTGTTTCTTAGAAGAGGTAATAGCCCTCTTTGTAAAATGGCAATGAGGCTTTAGGTGATACATAGATATATCTAACAAAAAATTATTGATTTTTAATGTGAATGTGATTTAAGCGAATTTTTTGAGAGCAGTTACACCAAAGGAGGTTGAAATGAGTCGTCTTCTTTATGAAAATTCAGTCTCTTACAAAGGATTTCTCATCATTCCATTTGTTTTTGGGAAGCTTGATAATTACGAGATTTATTCGTATAAATTGCTATCTGAGGTTGGACACACAAGCCAATTTCATAAAGCAGAGAACCCAGCAGGAATTTATGGAAGTAGCGTTAGTAATATCGTTGATATTGCTAAAGAACATATTGATAAAAATTCAGAGTTTGTTAGCGGTAAGGATAATTTTAAGTCTCGCTACATTTACCGAAATAATTTGATAATTATTTTTCAAGAAGGCGACAAATATTTTTATGATCATTATCCACCAGAGTTATTGAATAATATTGCAGCTCCAAAATTATTCAAATCCGAATATGAATGTCTGAGTTGGATTAAGCAAGGGCTTAATGGAGAATATGTGTGGCAAAGAGCTATTTGAATCAGCAGGAGTTAGTCCTTAAAACAAACTTAATTCTGGTTTTAAGAAGTAACTTCTGTACCTAACTAAGTTAAAATATGTTATGGATTTTCCATTTGTGCCAGAAGCAGCACGAGCCGAAGTTATTTGCTCTATACATTGGCAATTAAGTATTTATGCTGCTGCGATCGCTATCTCAATTACAGTTGGTTAACCTTGGTTTTTGCTCTATTGAACTGGGATATTGTAGCTAAATTAGGACGGTTGGGAGTATGAGCGAGCAAGGGGCATTGAATATTGCTTTTTCCTACTCCCTACTCCCTATTCCCTTTAATTTTTATTTGCTCTAGACTCGACCTTAACGCACCTTTATCAGATCATGAAGAATGATTAAGAAAAACGAGTATAGACAAATATGATAAAAATGCTAGCTGAAAACTTGATTGGGATTGAAGCAAGATTACAAATTAATTGGGTTTGGCTAAATGCCAGCTTACAGTTTGCTAGTTGGGCACTTTTCTCAATTTTACTCGCTGAGGTCTTGAGAGACAGCTACCATGCTTTGTGTCACCAAGTCAATTGGCTTGCTAAATGGCACAACAAGCACCACATGGCTTATCGCCGAGATTTATCTATAGTTTCCCTGAAAGTTTACCAAGAATCGCAACTATATCACGACATTTTAGAGTCGAGTCTACTGCTGGTGGTATTAGTAGTCATTGCCTTAATTGTCCAGCAAATGGGGTTATGGCTGGGAGTAGCTTATGGTTGCACCTTCTTGTATGGCGCGTCTATACGATATTTCCAGGGAAAAATTGATACAGACTACAACCACTTACCCGGCCCTTTAGAGACAATACCATCCCTTTGGTGGGTGAATCGGTCTTACCATTGGCGGCATCATTTTGATGATGTCAACGCTTACTACAGTGGTGTCTTTCCCCTAGTGGATAAAATTCTTGGTACAGGACTGTCTCTCAAAGGTAAAACCATCGCTTTAACCGGAGCATCAGGAGCGTTGGGACAAGCATTAGCTGCTGAACTTGTAAAGAATAATGCTAAAGTTGTCGCATTAACCACTAATCCAGAAAAATTAGTAGAGCAAGTTGGGGTGAAAGTGGTTTCCTGGCAGTTGGGTAACGAAGCCGAACTGAGGAATAGTTTAGAGAAAGTAGATATTTTAATTATCAACCACGGAATCAATGTCTACGCCAGCCGCACATCAGAGGGTATCAATACCTCCTATGAAGTAAATACCTTTTCAGCATTGCGGTTGATGGATATATTTTTGACAACTGTAACAGGGCCACAAGCAAAAGCAACTAAGGAAATCTGGGTAAACACTTCTGAAGCTGAGGTTTCTCCAGCACTGAGTCCGCTTTATGAACTCAGCAAAAGAGCGCTAGGAGATATTGTTACCCTAAAGCGTTTGGACGGGGATTGTGTAATTCGCAAGCTAATTCTTGGCCCGTTCAAGAGTCAACTGAATCCTTATGGAGTGATGTCTGCACAGCAAGTTGCTCGTGCCATCTTGTTTTTCGCTCGGCGAGACTTCCGAAATATTATTGTGGCAATAAATCCTCTTACCTATCTGCTGTTTCCCTTAAAAGAAATTAGTACGTCGCTATACTATCGAGTCTTCAGCCGGGCAGCGAAAAGTTAATAATTGCCAGATTATAAGCCAGTGACTATTTCAAATAGTTTAGGATCTTAGACTTGAGAACCTACAACTTTTGTAGGGTGCGTTAGCGACAGCGTAACGCACCTACTAAATTACACTTAATTAAATAACTGCAAATTCAGTGTACTGTCTGATATCGACTGGTTGGAAAGCGAGAACAATTTGATTTTTAGGAATACCAGCGTTAACAAGTTCGTTGGCTATACCGTATTCTGTACCGTCTCTTTGAATCCAGATTTTATCGTTAATGATGTCAATATGGACTAAGCAACCATGCACCCGTTGATTATTTTCCCAACCTAATGTTAGTAGACTCATCAATTATCAGGTTCCCGAAGTCCAAGTATTGATCTACTCAACTTTCAACAATTGGGATAAAATGCAAAAAATTTAAACAGATGCAAAACCAGTAAATTGCCGGACATAAGGCGATCTAAAACCTAAAACAATATCTGTTGTCGGCACACCTAATTCTACTAATTGATTAGCTATTCCTTCTTCAGTAAAATCGCGCTGAATCCAAATTTTATCATCCTTAATACTAATATGAATGGGGCATCCATACACTCTTTCTTCATCATGCCATCCCACATATAATAATAAATAGCGATCGCGTTCTGTATCAAAGACAATTTCAGTATTTTCTAAATCTTCTTTTGGTTGTTCATTTACATATTTATAGATGATTTTTTCACTAATTCCTGATAATTTAATTTTTCCATAATACTATCTCCTGTTTCTGAATATGAAAAAAATAATTTGATTATCGTTCTAATAGAGTTTTAATAAAAGAATCTATAAAAAACTATTGGTAGATATCTTGAGATATTGCCAACATTATGGAAAATATCTATTGCTGACATATAAAAAATGATTAAACAGATGCAAAACCAGTAAACTGTCTCACATGAGGTGATCTAAAACCCAAAACAATATCTGTTTTCGGCACACCTATTTCTACTAATTCATTAGCTACACCTTCCTCTGTAAAATCGCACTGAATCCAGATTTTTCCATCCTTAATATCTATATGAATCACCGAACCATAAGTCCGTTTTTCACCTTCCCAACCTAGATGAATTACTAAATAGTGATTTTTTTGATTATCGAATATTAATTGTATTTCCGTTCCCTTGGCTAAATGACTTTCTGTATGTCTTGCTAATACTGTTTGTACTAATTCAGGATAATTCATTCCTTCCATAAAATAATCCTTTCTCTAAAGCTAACTTAACAGTATTATAAAAAAAATCTTTTGCTGACATACAAACTTACAATAACACCCTCCATCCTATTATATTCTCTCTCTGTGCCTCTGAATGTCTGCGAGAGAAACACAAAAAAAGGGATAAGCCCAAAAGCCTATCCCCCAAAAAATCAATTAATCAATGTATCAAGTTCCCGATGTCCAAGAATTGATGTACTCAATTTGATCGGGTGTCAAACTATCAATCGTGATACCAATAGCCTGCAACTTCAACCGAGCAATTTCTTGATCGACTTCAACAGGAATTGAGTGCAAACCAGGTTGCAACTTACCTTTATTCTTCACCAGGAATTCACAAGCTAAAGCTTGGTTGGCAAAACTCATATCCATTACCGCGCTGGGGTGTCCTTCAGCCGCAGCTAGGTTAAT
Organism: Nostoc sp. FACHB-888; assembly: GCF_014696655.1. NCBI lineage: Bacteria > Bacillati > Cyanobacteriota > Cyanophyceae > Nostocales > Nostocaceae > Nostoc > Nostoc sp. FACHB-888. Next base: position 21,139 of record NZ_JACJQM010000041.1, read on the forward strand.
CAAGCGTCCTTGTCCGAGAACGACAACTGATTTACCATTTTTCAACTTGTACTCTTCGGTGAAAGGACGAACTTCTTTGATTTCCTTAGCTTGTGCAGCCAAGTATTTCAAATCAAGTTCCAAGTCAAAGTGACCGGAGTTACAAACGATCGCACCGTCTTTCATGACATCGAAATGTTCACCGCGAACGACGTGCTTATTACCAGTCACAGTGATAAATATATCACCTTGGGGTGCAGCTTCAGCCATTGGAAGGACCCGGAAGCCATCCATTACGGCTTCAATTGCCTTGATGGGGTCGATTTCGGTGACGATGACGTTAGCACCCATCCCACGGGCGCGGAGGGCTGTACCTTTACCACACCAGCCATAACCGACGACGACAATGTTTTTACCAGCCAACAAAATGTTTGTGGCGCGGATAATGCCATCTAGGGTTGATTGCCCAGTACCATAGCGATTATCAAAGAAGTGCTTGGTATCAGCATCGTTGACGTTGACTGCGGGGAAGGTAAGAACGCCTTCTCTAAACATGGCGCGTAACCGCACGATACCGGTGGTGGTTTCTTCGGTGCTACCAATCAAATCAGCGATTTGGTGTTGGCGTTCTTGTACCAAAGTTGCAACCACATCGCTACCGTCATCAACAATAATGTTGGGGCGATGATCTAAAGCTATTTGAACGTGGCGGTTATAAGTTTCGTTATCTTCGCCTTTTTGAGCAAAGACAGGAATTTCATGATCCAAGACGAGGCTAGCGGCTACGTCATCTTGCGTTGATAAAGGATTGCTAGCAATTAAAAGCGCGTCTGCACCACCGGCTTTCAGAGCGATCGCCAAATGTGCTGTTTCTGTTGTAATGTGGGCGCAAGCTACAAGACGTAAACCAGCGAAGGGTTTCTCGATAGCAAAGCGATCGCGGATTTGCCGCAAAACTGGCATTTCGCGTCCAGCCCATTCAATACGCTGTCTTCCCAAGGCAGCTAGGCCGAGGTCTTTAACCTCGTGCTTTAATCGGGGAGAAGTTGCGGTCATCAAAAGTTACCTCAAAATATAAAAAAAGCTACGTAAATTTTACGCACTCTACTAGGTTATTCTACGACTGGCGATTTTTGCTTGTAAGAAAAGCAAACTACTAGTCAATAGCCCTCAAAACTAGCTTGACGTTTGATCAGCATAATGTCAACTTCATCCCCAGGTTCTTCTTTTTTGTTTTATCTTTGGCAAGAGTGAGACTTTTCTAGGCTTTGGTCGATCATTCTAAGTACATTGTCACCTCTCTAAAGATAGAAGATGGTCAAAAAAACATTAAAATTTCATCATTTTAAGGGAAAACCTCAACTTTAGATAGGTACATCTACCCAAAGTAATTACGCACGATAGTTGAAGTAGTGATTAATAGATTTTACTCAAGGAGGTGTTTGAGTGCGCTTTCAATTTTTGGCGATCGCTAGTTCAATGGCTATAGCCGTTGTATCTATGCCAAAAGCCACAGCCCAGATTCCTTCTTTACCGCAGATGCAAGCTCCTAGCAGTGTGAGTAATGATGCAAATAATCGACTTGTTACAGGCTGGATTTATTTAGATGGTCGTCGGTTATTTCAGATAGCGGCATCAAGAAGCAACTTCCCTGAGCGTTCAGAAGATATCCAAAAGAAGTTAGAGAAAATTGCCCAAAATTACTTCCAGTCACCAGCAAAAACAGCAGTCAAGGTAGAAGTTCGCAAAGTAAACGACTTACCAGTAATTTATATCAATGGTCAATACCTGATGACCATCACTTCTGAGGATGCTGGATTGCGAGAGGTAGATATGTTGACATCAGCAAATCAAATCGCCGAATCGTTACAAGAAGACTTGCAACAAGCAAAGCAAGAAAGACAAACTCAATTTTTAATCGACCAAGGCAAAATTGCTGCGGGCATCGGACTGGCAATGATTGTGATGAGTTGGGGAGTATATAGCTGGCAAAGACGTTCTAAAAACGATGTAGTATACCCCCTTGCCTCCCAACCCCCCAGAGGGGCCCTAAACTCCCCAATTTCACCAGCAGCAACCCAACCAATTACAACCCAACTGAATCAACAACAACATCGACATATCCAAGAAGTCAAAAGACGATTGTTTCAGCTAGCCCAAGCAGGAATTTGGGGAGGTGGAAGTTTCTTTATCTTGGGGCTATTTCCGTACACCCGACCATTCCAGGTAGCGATTATCATGGTAGCTCAATTTCCTTTGCGATTAGGTGTTGTGTTCCTGGTAAGTTACGTAGCAATCCGTCTCATTTACGCCCTCATTGACCGCTTCACCACTACTCTGATTAGCAGTGGTGCTTTATTGACTCCAGAAAGTTCTGAACGGCTGAGACTAAGAGTTTCCACATTTTCTGGTGTGACTAAAAGCATCGCTACTGGTATCTGTGTAGGAGTAGGCTTCTTGCTAGCGCTGGTGTCATTGGGTATAGATATCGTTCCCTTGCTAGCGGGTGCCAGTTTAGTTGGTGTTGCCGTTTCTCTAGCCTCGCAAAACTTAATTAAAGATGCGATTAACGGTTTCTTGATCATTTTAGAAGACCAGTACGCTTTAGGCGATGTGATTACTGTGGGAGACGTGGGAGGCTTAGTAGAAAATCTGAATCTACGGATGACTCAACTGCGAGATTCGGAAGGGCGCTTGATCACGATTCCCAATAGCGAAATTAAAGTTGTAGCCAATCTTTCTAGCCGTTGGTCACGAGCCGATTTAACGATCCCGATCGCCTACCAAGCCGATGTTGAAAAGGCTTTGAAGTTGATTGAAAATATTGGCTTTGAGATGGACAAAGATCCGCAATGGGAGCGTCAAATTCTGGAACCGCCACAAGTTTTGGGAATAGATCAATTTGGCGATCGCGGTTTGATTGTTCGCGTCTGGATTAAAACACAGCCCCTCAAACAATGGGATGTAGCACGGGAGTTTCGCCGTCGGCTGAAAGTTGCTCTAGACCAAGCCGGAATTTCTATTTCTGTGCCTCAACAAGCAATTTGGGTCAATGATGAGCAGTTGTTAAATTTTCAGGGTAATGGCAAAGCTAATTAGAAACAGGGCTTACGCACTCAAAACCTGAAATCTCGATCCTCGTAACTCCACGGTGAGGCTATTTAAGATTTATCGGCTAGCCTCTGAGAGGATGTTTGAAAAGTCCTCATCTTGGTAGCAAAACGTTTTAGATCCCCCTAAATCCCCCTTAAAAAGGGGGACTCTGATTCCGGTTCCCCCCTTTTTAAGGGGGATCAATAAGTGCCTAAAATCACAGCCAACCACTTTTCAAACAACCTCTAATAGGGATTTTGATGAATTGCAATAGCAACTAACCTTAGCTGCACAGGATATTATAAATGTTTCAATCCCTAACAGGGATTTTGATGAATTGCAATTGTAGATTAACGAGTTAGTTACAATATATGTGTGCTGTTTCAATCCCTAATAGGGATTTTGATGAATTGCAATTTGAATCCACTTTAGGGGGCCTTCCTCATACGCTACGTTTCAATCCCTAATAGGGATTTTGATGAATTGCAATATAAAAACGGCTTAATAGCAGCATATCGCTTTTCATTGTTTCAATCCCTAATAGGGATTTTGATGAATTGCAATGAAAGCCAAGTAGATGAATTTAGCCGTATCGAAGTTTCAATCCCTAATAGGGATTTTGATGAATTGCAATCTGCTTCTCCTCTGGGCAGTAAATTGTATTTATAAGTTTCAATCCCTAATAGGGATTTTGATGAATTGCAATAATGGGTGATTTTACAATAGAAGGTTGGATTTATTTGTTTCAATCCCTAATAGGGATTTTGATGAATTGCAATGGCGGGAGCCTAAAACCCAAGCTGTATTTAGTTTTCAAGGTACAGTTGCGCGATTTAAGGGCAATCATAGCATTAGAGAATTCGTTTGGGAAGAGTGCCAGAAAAGTTTAAAGGCTGAAATTGTATTTTGGTAAGCCTTTCAGAGATTGCGCGGATGAGGATTAGACGACTAATGGGTTGAAAGCCTTATTATAGTTGGGATATAAGCACTTTTTTGGGGCTGTGGAATTTGTACACCTACCCTTCCGCGCATTTGAGATGCAGTAACCTAGCCAGAAGAGGACTCAGCAAAAAAAATTGTTTCGTCTCGTGGCTGTTCTCCGCCAATACGTTCGATTTTTCCCTGACAACAGCCACACAGAAAATAAAAGCGCACGCTATCAGTGTCGGGTTTTATCAATTTAGCTAAACGTGATCGCAGTTTAGCATACTGAGTAGAAGTGATATTGCACTCAAACACACTCAGTTGCATCCATTGTCCGTAAGACTTGAGAACGGAATGAATTTTAGTTCGACGTTTATCTTCTGGAATGTCGTAGCTGACAACAATATAATACATGGGTTAATGGGGAGTTATTTGAGAACTAAGGGGGGATATTTATCGATTTCGTTCATGAGGTATTTACTTAATAACCTTGCCTGAATTTCAAAGGATTTTTGATAGGTGCATTTGTTTCCCATAACTGGATGTTTGAACTCCGATTGTTTCTTTTGTTCGTAGGCGCGAAGAAATGTATGCAGTCCTTCTTTGGTTAAAGACACGGCACCACTAAGCGGTTCGGTGGTAAAGTCAGTTAGGGTTAGCGATCGCTTGTTAATAAGCGACAACACTACAGCATCCACTATTAAAGGACGAAATTCTTCCATCAAGTCTAAGGCTAGGGAAGGTCTACCATAACGCTCGATATGTAAGTATCCTAAATAGGGATCGAAGCCAACAATATTTAAAGCACTTTGCACGTCATGACGTAGTAATGAATACCCAAAACTCAGTAGGGCATTAACTGGATCGGTTGGTGGGCGGCGGCGTCTGGCTTCAAAGCGAAATTCTGGGGTTTTGATTAGCTGTTGAAAACAACCAAAATAGGCTGCACTACCAGCACCTTCTAAGCCTCTAAGAGAATCAATACTGCTAGTTTTTTCGATTGGTGCGATCGCGTTTTCCAATCGAGTGATGTTATTATTCAGGTCAGTATCAGGATGTTCTCGCTGAGTGCGAAGTAAGCTATGGCGGTAATTTTTCAATTTACCCCGCACAAAACCTCTGACTAAATGTATTGCTGGTTCTGATTCTCCCACAGCTTGCCATTGGGCTTTGCGAACAAAGAGATTTTTAGTAACTTCTGGTTCTAAACGCCCTAAATATCGTCCGTTTTGTGTGAGAAATGTTAAACAAATGTGACGTTCTAAAAGTTCACTGACGACGGCGGGAGAAATAGTAGCCCGACCTAATATTACAATTCCTTCTATTTTAATTAAAGGGATATCCAAGATTGTTTTTTGTTCAGCTTTGACGGTGAGACGTTCGTCAACTTTACCGATAAAAGCATCGGCTTGTGTTACGTAAAGTGTTCCCATTTTTGATGATTCCTAGTAATAATTGGTGCTGAAGAAAAGTATTAGGCGAATAGAATTCGCTACTACACAAGCAAAGTCCACCTCCGTGGACTAATAATCAAGGATTTTCTAACCCACGGAGGTGGGTTTTGTCTGTGTAGCCGCGACTTCCAGTCGCCAAGGCTAGTAATAAATTGGATGATTTAATTTACTTCTTGATAACTTTTGACTTTATCAGTTGCTTTGGGCAAACATTGCGAATAAAGACTGCATCCTTGGCAGCGTTTGCTGTAAACTGTTTTGGCATTGCTCCTGTTTCTAGGAGATTTGCGACAGATTGAATAGTCGCGATCGCACTTTGCCGTAACTCTGCATTAATCTCTACTAATTGCCGTTGATGGGAGTGAGCATAATAAATATATCCAGTAGTAACAGGTTGTCCTGTCATCTCTTCTAAACATAAAGCTTGGGCACAAACTTGTAACTCATCGTTATCCCATTCACCTTTACGTCCTCGTTTGTATTCCACTGGATAAACTTGACCAGATTCGGCTTCAATTAAGTCAGATTTGCCAATGAGTTTGTATTGCTCAGAGTTTAGCCAAATTGCTCGAATCTGCCAAGTTTCTCCTCGCTGTACATCGCTTGTCGTGTGGACACGATCGTGTAAAGTTGTACCTTCAATTGTGTATTGGTTATCGGTGAATTCTCCTGCACAAAACATCCGCCAACAGCGATGCGGACAATAGGCATATTGATTCAATGCCGCAATGGAAATATATTCAGTTTGATTCATAACTTAGGGGGTTTTTAAATGATTATTGAAATTAGGGAGAATACAGCCGTCGCGTCATTCCCATACCCATTGTTGTTTTTCTGCCGACACCAGTATATAAAGCAAAGTCAGCTAAAGCGTTAATTTGCTTAATTTGTATTGGTTCAACTGCCCCTAAAATCTTGTAGGTAAGTTCGCCAATAATGCCAATAAATTTGCTGCGAGAGTCGGCTAAAATTTCTGTGTGAATGTTGACAAAAGAAGGGAAAATAGACTCGAACGCAATATGATTTAATTCTATACCACTGTACTTATTCCACCGCGAAAGTAGGGAATTGAAAACAGATTCTCTGGTAGGAAGGGTAGTATCATACTGTCCTTGACGGAAGGCGGTAGGCGTGGAAAAGGTAAGATAAATGGAAGAGTTGCGATCGCTAGCTTCTTCGTATAATTGAGCGTAAGTAGTGGCATTTGCCCAAGGTTGAATAGATTGGGGTGTGCCTTGAATGCTGGTAATATACAAGTCAGCCGGGCCAAGATGCCAAGGGCGATTGGGATTCAGATTTAGCCAGAGTTGGGTAAGTTTGCCAAATAGAGTGTCATCTAATAAAGAGATGCGCCACCAACAAGGAGTTCCGGCGGGAATGGGTTGTTGATGTGAGTATTGCAATTTAGATCCTCCCTTACCACCCTTCAAAAGGGGAGAGTTTGTATTACTAATTTGTAAAGGGGAAAGGGTGAAAGCTTTATCAGCAGTGGAATCGTGCAAGCGATCGCCCAATGTGCTATCTACAGAGCTAACGAGGGTTAAAAATAGGGCGTGGAGATGTCTACCTGTAAGAAACTGTGGTGGAATGGGCGATTCAGGTAGCAAATTCAACACTAAACTATGAGGCATACTTTCTCTTTTTGGTTGTAGACTGAGTGATTCTTGACTCTACAGTAAACTCAGGGATTTCCTGGAGTTCAGCTTCACTCAAACTATACTGTTCACAAACTAGACTCAGACGATTTCCTGGAGTTTTGACAGCGTTAACCGAATGGGTTAAATCACCTTGAAAGTAAACTAAAGTATTGAATTGGGGCTTAATTTGCCCAAGTTGGCGTTTGTGCGATCGCAATACCAGTTCTCCCCCTTCCATATCCGCAGGTACTCGCACATAAAGAACACTGACAACCGCAGGTGGTTCAATGCTTTTGGAGTAGGAACGTAAGGAGCGATCGATATGCGGATCGACGCGGGAGCCTTCTTTGAGTTGTAAAGGATTGAGGTAAAAAGCATTACAACTCGGCTGGAGAGCTAAATCGAGGTAAGGCTTGAAGTAGGGAAACTGCTGTTCTACTTTTGCTAGTCCAGAACGCTGAAATACTACAGAAAATCCTTTAGTAGCGACAAAATCGCGGTTGAGGTTGTTGATAGCAAAGTAAGGACAAGCTTGGATTTCTCCCCACAAGTTGTTTAGGTAATCGCTGGGGAAGGCGTTGTTTTGTTGTTGATAGTGTTTCACGGTGGATGTGGGGAGCGTACAGAACTAACAGGGGTTAAAGATTGTAGCGTAATTTGTAGCTGGGGAAAAGGTTAAAGACTATAGTAAAATCCTTTTGAACTGAAATAAAGAGCTAAAGCGATGAGAATTGATGATTACAATGCAGCAAAGGCACTTACTGAAAAACTAAAAGAGAACTTACCAATTAAAACACGGGCTGGAAAGGAGTTTTTGAAGACATTAAAACAAAAAGGAGTAAACGCCGATCCAGACAGAGAATTTGAAATTGATTTCGTTGGCTATTCAGGAGACGAAGGAGGGATTATGTGCGGACTAAAAGATCCAAATAATCCCGAAAGCAAAGAAAAATATGTTTCTTCTATTACTCACCTCAAAATTGACCCTAATCATCCCCTAGCTGCTGAGGTACAGGCTTACCAACGCCAGCGAATTCGTAAGTTGATGTTGCAAGACTCTAGAGGTTTTAAAGCAGAGTTAATGACAATAGAACCTCGAAAAGCTAAAAAACATGGGAAAGGGTTTGGAAGTTAGTTAACTCCGAAAACGATATTCCATCCTAACTGGAATTTTTAAGCTTTGAATGCCATCAAATTGATAGTGTTGACCTCGCATTTGGACATTCTGAATTAAGCTAACTGGAGGCATATTTACCACATCATAGCTCATCACTTGATTGGTGAACATCACATCTAAAGGATTTAATGGATGTGTACAAGTGAATATACCTTCAGCAATTTTAGGTTTCGGTAATTGTTCAACGGTGACTTCAGCCTTACTCATCCATTTACCCAAGCGAATCCACTTTGGTAGTTTTAGTTCTTTTTGGGAGATGACAAAAAACTCAAATTTACTTTCTGCTGCTATTTCTTTCGCTCTCCCAAAACTGGGGATATTTTTCTGTGTTTTCTCCATTTCAACATGGTAGTTATTATTAGCATATTTCCAGGTATTGAGGATGGAAGAATGAGTGAGCGATCGCGCCGGAGTTACGTAAATTTCCTGTTGATTGAGTGGCGTTAAATGCTCCTCATATTTTGGCACTTGTTCGGGGCAAAAATAGCGATAGGAATGTTCTTCAGCAACGGTAGTAGAGTAAGTTTTGCTATCAACTAAACCCAGTGCATAACAGAGAGCGTAATTGTGAATTATTGGCTCTGTTTCATACAATCGCCCAATTTCACGAGTTGCATAATAAAGGCTGTCATGAAGTTCTATTTGACAGCGATAAATAATAGCCATTACTTTTGTCCCGCCTTAGCAGCCGTTTTCTTTTTGCTAATGTGCTTGTTTGCATACTCTTTAGCTTCAGCATCAGCTTTTTGCAAAATTGCCTGAATTCCTTTTTCACTTCCTGTTAAAGTCTTGACTTCATTAATTAGGGATACAAAAGCATCACCAATTAAATCTTTATGAACAATAAACTCATCAGCCATTAACCCCTCAATAGCATTTTTAGCAGCAGTAATCACATCATCTTCATCTAGCGGATCGGGAGGATTTAGGGTATTATTAGATTTCATTTGGTCATATATTGCCTGAGTCCAACGCAGGTTACTAGTAATTTCTCCATCAGCAAATACAACACCAATTAACTCATTTCTGACGTGACCTGTACGGGTTGTTTGCGCCCCATAGTGGCGAGTTCGCAGAATGTTATTAAAAACGTAAAGAAAGCTAGCTTCAGTGGGGTCTTTCAAGGTGACAATACTAGGGAAGAAAACTTGCGGTCTAATATGGTCTTGTTGATTAATTCGACTGGTAACTTCACCAGGTTTAGAACCATTTTCCCCTTTAGAAGCCATCGTGCCATTTTCATAAGGAGCGTTGAGGGTAAATGTTTCGTGCGATTCATCAAAAGCTGTAATTGAAAATGCCGTATCTACCACAACTTTCGATTTTTCTGAGCCAGAGTCACCAATAGCGAAACCGTAAATGATGCAATCAGGATTATCCATTGCAAAATTCACGTTGTATTCGCATTCTTCAGCAGTCATTAAGCCATAATTACGCAGCAATTCCCGACCAACTAAACGCTCTGGAGTAGACTGTTTGCGCTTGAACATTGACAAACGGCTAATTGTGGTCTTGTCTTTAACTCCTGCTCGTACCCGTGCTTTATTCAATTCTGCATCTGTCTGGAATAATGGATAAGATTCGGTAATACGGATGGTCAAAAAATGAGCATATTTACCCATTGGTTTGTATGGGATTTCAGCTTGAAAGAATTTAGGTTCAACAGTTTTTAAAAGTGCCATGATTATTTTCCAAAGAATTATTTACTACTTGTTTACGTTTCCAGCAAAAATGGGAAGGGTAAATCCCTACTCATTCTCATTATCTATTTCCGCAGATTTTTCATTTTTACCTGCATTTTCTTTATCATCTTCTAGGCGATAAATAAATTCGCAAGTATCACGAATTAAGTTGAGTTGACGACCAGCTAAACGAGCGCGATCGCCTGCAAATGATTTATCAAATACCTCTACTACAAAATACTTTGCAAAATCTAGAACAGCTTGCCGTTCTTCTTCTGGTTTGCTCATGATCCAGCGTCCTTCAGCAGTAGAAGAATGGACGCGATCCATGAGTTTAAAAACTTCTGCTGCAACAGCCACAACTAATGTTTCTCCCTGAAATACACTTGACTCAGCTTTGAGTATAGTTTCAGCCGCAATATCAACTGGTTTCAACACAGCATTAGACTTGGGATTATAACGCTTATTAGCTCGGTAAAATCTACGGTATAAATCTGTTAATTTCTTAGGATGATTCAGACTTGATGGTTCTCCCACAATTAATTGCTCCATATTAGTGTCATATTTCACATAAGGGTCAAAACAAGGATAAAAATGATAGGCATAAAGCCGGATTTTTTCAATTCGTGCTGTTTCCGATCCCTGATTACGAACCCAGCGATTGAGATAAGAAAAGACGTACAGAGGACTGGTTTCAAAATCTTTAGCCAGTTCTGTGAATCTCCCCCAGTTGGCATCGTAACCAGACTTACCTTGTCGCACATTCACATCTAAATGAATGGCATAAGCGGCGGTAAGCACATTTAAAGGCGCTGGGTATTGAATACCGTTTTCATTCCAACCTTCGAGAATGTAGTCAAGACGGAAGCGATCGCGCCTTACTAAAGCACGGAAAGCATGAGGCGCACTATCAAGGAAAACGCTTTCCTCAAATTTAGCCCCATCATTAAAAGGTGGAATTGGCGACTCTGAAACCACAGTTTTAACATCTAAAATCATCGGGAAAGCAAAGGCTAACCAAGTTGGCATTACCCATGATTCGGTATCGGTGCTGTCTCTTCCTGGCGGAAGCGCCATGAAGTAAAATGTTAAAGGCTGGTCTTCAGGATAGGAAAGCTTAAAGGTGCGGTCTTTATCACGCGGGAGGTTTTCATCAATTAAGAAACTATCTACACTTTGGTAGCGATCGCGCCCCAAATCCACTTGTAAATCTTTACTGATAAAATGATTGCGAATGCTGGTATCAAAGCGAGTTTGAGCAATACCATTGTATGCTTTCTGCAAAAACTTATTAGTCTCTGGAGTAAAGTAATAAGTAGGATAAAAATAGAGATAGCGATATTTCCCATCTTCAAATCGCTTACCTACAGCTTGAGTTTGATTCATCAAGATTTGCCTCAGCATCATCTCTACACCTGCAATACTGGAGATATTGCGTTTAGCGTTAGAACCTCCTAACATTTGCTTGTTTGTATAAACTTGAGGCGTAAATAAAACTGCTGATTCCATTTGCTCAGTAACCGTGTAAGCAGAATGAGAAATTGAGCAGATTAATTGTTTCCCTCGCCCTGCTTTTTTAGCAGCATTGTAATTACTTAACTCATTTAGAAATGTTTCAACTTGAGTTTTAACAGATGGCTCTTGATTAGTGCCTGGTAACATCACCACTCGTTTTACCCAAAGCCTTAAATCATCCCAACCATCAGGTAATTCATATTGAGAAATTATCGGAGAAATTAAGCTTGTCAAGTAATCAATGACTTGCTGACAAGCTTCGCGTACATCTTCAATTCCTGGATGATGTTCTAAATATTTAGCCGCCAGATAATACCATTCATAAGGTACTCCTCCGGTATTTCCCTTTAACTTGTTTTCTTTGAGACTTTCATTAATGCGTTGAATTTTCCTAATTTGGGGTAAACATTCTGTTAAATTCCAAAATTCTGCAACCTTGTGAGTTAAATCAAAATCGGGAACTGCTGGCAGCTTTTTATCTTTCTTCCGAGCCGAATCAATGCGATTAACTGTCTCTTCCCAAATCTTCCGGCTAACTAAATCACCAAATTCTGCTATTTGGTCAATACGGATATCGTCTTCAAATTTGAAGTCATAATCAGCAGATAAAACATTTTGTTGCTGAAACTTATTCAGATTTTCACTGCGACTTTTAGCAACAGAGCCTTTATTAGGGTTTAAGATGCGTAATGTAGCATCTAAGGCTACTTTCATCAAGCCTATATCATCAAAAAATAAGTTGTAATATTCGGCATATTTCATGCCTTTGCCATCTCTACCAAATCCTGTTTGTCTGAGGCGTAATTGTCCAGCACAAAGCGATTTAATACTGTTAACTACACGGTTTGGTAAATCTTCCGGCAAGATAGCTGGAGCATTGCGCGAAGCCAAGTAAATCACACCTGTTGGTAGATATAACAAAGGTTCATAGTAAATATCTCCATCAGTATTCAGACTGATATGAGCCTCAATTAAAGCATTATTCACCACATTAGTTAAAACACCACGATTCTCAGCAATGCTGTGATAGGTAAATTTCAATTGTCCATCACTGAGGCTGTGGATGATTTCTTTGAGTCTAGGATGTTCTGCATCCTGGGGATGTTTAACAATTGATGCGAGAGAATCAGCCAAACAAGTTAAATCAGATAAACTGCGAAGGGTGCGGTCTTTGAGAAGAGGATTCAAGCCAAATTCAGAAAAATTCCAGTTAGTATCCCAGCGACGTTGAGCATTATAAGCCATGCATAACAAATCATCTAGATATTCTCGATAAGCTTCAGGATTTTCTGGATTTATAAAATTATCAAGTCCTAACTGGTGAACTTTTTTATCAATAATTTCACGATGTTCTGTTAACGGTAGCCTGCGGCAGTTTTCAGGTACATCAGGAAACTTTTCAAAATCATGTAAAATAAATCCAGCAATTACTAAACGCCGTTCTCGCTCTTTCACCACTCGCTGCACTGTGGTATTGAGTTTTTCTAAACGTTTCTCAATTAAATTAGCTGGGAATAATCCATTGAGTAAGTGAGTATTCAGCGATTGGTCAGCAGCATTATCTCGTCTAACTTTAGTTTTTCCTTCAGCTTCTCGCTGTTTGTCAATTTCATCAAAAAACTTACCGCCTTTCGCCGTTACACCAATTGCTATCCGCAACAGATTTGGTAAGACATACTCGGCAAAGTCTACCATTACCTTATCATCTGGATTTTGAGATTGAATAGCTTCACGCAATAGTTTAAGTGTTAATAATTCGCCTTTGGTTTCAATAGTACGGTCTGAAGAATCGCCATCAAAACCAAAATCACCTGATAACCAATCATCATTAGACATATTTAAACTCCATTTTTTTACTCCACGCCTTCTAACAACTTGGCAACTTGCTCTGGAGCCGGAAGCTGATTTTTTAGTTCTTGAGGCAACGTAGAAAATAGTTTATAAGTTGCTATACCAATTGGTTTATTCGATTCTCTCAGTGCATACTCAACAATAGTTTTATCCTTAGATTTGCAAAGAATAATTCCGATTGAGAGATTTTCGTCTGGGAATCGAGATAAATCATCTAAAGCGACCAGATAAAATTGCATTTTTCCCACATACTCAGGTAGGAACTCTCCAGTTTTTAACTCAATCGCAACTAGACATTTTAATTGGCGGTGATACAGCAACAGGTCAATAAAAAATTCTTTATCGCTAACTTCTAAGCGATACTGACTACCAACAAAAGTAAACCGCCCACCCATTTCTTGCAAAAATGGTTCAACTCTTGCCAAAATCGCCTGCTCTAGCTGTCGTTCACTGTGTTCATCTGCTAGTTCCAAGAAATCAAAAGTATATTCATCTTTAACAGCTAGTTTTAATTGGTTACGGATCTCTGCTGGAACAGTTTTATCAAAGTTAGTCTGATTCAACAGAGTCTTTTCATAGGTTTGATTTTCAATTTGGTGAATCAAAACATTCTTTGTCCAGCCAAATTTACGAGTCATTCTAATATAAAACTCTCGTTCCAGGTCATCTTTGCACTTCTCTACAATGACCAGATTGTGAGTCCATCCAATTTCTCGCACCATTGGTGCGAGTTTTTCATTGTTGACGTATGATTCATAAAAAAGCCTCATCCGCCAGAGGTTAGCAGCAGAAAATCCGCTAATTCCTGGAAACTCTGCTTGTAAGTCTTTTGCTAACTGTTCTACTACGGATTTTCCCCAGCTAGCGCCCTGCTGTTGAGTAACAATTATCTGTCCAATGTCCCAGTATAGGTTAATCATTTCCCGATTAACTGCTTTTAGTGCTTCGTACTGGGCTGAACGAATACGCTGTTTTATTTCCATTAGCAAATGTCTGTAGTTGTCTGAAATGGGATTACTCATAAAGAAAAAGGTTCAACTCGCTCATGACTAACTAGCCGACGCGCATAAACCAAACAGGCTTGTACATCTTCCCGTTCTAACCAGGGATAACCTTCTAGCAAAGTTTCGATAGTATCTCCTGCTGCAAGCATCCCCAAAATATGTTCAACAGCTAGGCGACGACCTCGAATAATTGGTTTACCACCAAAAATTTGGGGGTTGATTGTGATTCTTTCTAGCAGTTGTTGTTCATTCATGGTTTACCTACGTGGTAGTAACATTAGATTGTTTTATCGTGTGTACACTGCAAATAGCACCTAGTCTGGTGGGTAATGAAAATCTACGAGATTCTGTAAATCCTCATTTCGACAAACTTGGTGTCCGAAATTTGTCTCTAAAAAACTGATGCGATGCTCAAGGTCAGCTAGCTGATTATCTTGAATGACATTGTGCTGTCGTACTGCTTCCATTGCGTCAACTAAATAATGAAGTTGCTTAAGTACCGAGCGGATCAGGTAGAGATCGGCATTCTGATTCAGCATCTGAGCTTGTCCTTTTGAAGCTAGTTGCTCTCAGTTTATACTGCCCACTTACATAAGACCAGTTAAATTATGAATAAATGTTCTGCTTTTTTGTACAATCTGCGAATTATGATTGCGTAACTAAAAAACTCAGATGCTTTATTTATGGTATCTTAATTATGTGGGGTAATAGAATCCCTATCAGGGATTGAAACACGCAGTCATAATTCGCGGATGTTTAACTCTCTACCCTATCACTGTGCCACTTTCAACAAATCCCTATCAGGGCTTAAAATTTTAAGCAATCCATATCTCATCTCTTTTGCTCTTGAACCAGTGGGCAAGGGAATCCAGCAATAGCGCAGATTGACCAAAACTGATTGCATACGGTGCAGTAGCATCATGAAGGCTGTAATAGTCGCTAATTGGGTAAATCTGAAAATACATTGGTAAACGTAGCCTCATCCGCACGTCAGTTTTAACTACTTGATGACGAATCACATAGCATACTAATGCCTGCTTTTTTAAGTGTTTATTGATTTCACCTACCCAACTATTATCTGGTTGCCAAATTTCCACACCAGTCAAAACCTGAACTTTCCAAGCGTCAGCAATTGGCTGCAAGTTCCCAGAATAGGTAAACTTCCAGTTTAACCGTTCCTCTCGGTAGGAACGCAACTTCATAAATGCTAGACAATGAGCAAATCTACCTTTAGCAATGGGTTGTCCCGTGCGTTCTGTGGTTTCTTTGAGTGTCCGTATAAACGCCGCTTCCGTCCACATTTCAATTTCTAAATTGCCCAAAATACCCGGTAAATCGTAGGTTTTAAACCTATCTGCCTCGTTTTCTTCCGTTAAGTCATATAAACCACATTGCAAAGGACTTGATCCTCGAAAACTAGCAGCATCCTCAGCAATAGGATTTCCTGATTTACCAGAAAGCGCTTGCCAATCTTTCGCCCATCCTTGAATACGTCCGGCTTGTGACTTCAGACTTGTTTCAAATACTTGTTCACAGGCTTCTCGAAACTTGTCTCGGCTTTGGGCATACTGTTGTTTAATTGTGCGATCGCTCAACTGATAAAACAGCCAAAATGATTGTACAGCCCCCCATCGACGATAATAATCACGAAAATCGTTGATTTGTCGATAATTCTCGGTAATTATATTGTGAAAAGTGGGGCGATCACAAATACTATTTACTTCTAAAGATGGATTATCTACCTTAAATAAACGCTCCACTAAGAAGTTAGGAACTAGAGCAAAAGCTGTAAAATTCTCAAACTTAACTATCTGACCATCTTTCTCATATTCATCATGTCTTCCTAAGCGTCCTAAACGTTGAATAAAGTTACCTGCATCGGACGATTCAAAAATTAAGAAGTTGATTTTGAAATCAACCCCAACATCAATTGTGCTAGTACCAATCACCAAGTCAGCAGAAAGACTTCGCTCCTTTTCTCCTTTTCCCGATAACCCTGTATTCTCTCCAACTTTCAATCCGTAAGGCTGTAATATTTCTCGAAAAAACTGAGTTAGACGTTTGACTGCTGCAATTGAGTTAAGGATGATTGCACCTTTACTTCCTGGATACTGGTGAAACTGAGCCAAAATTAACTCACTATTTTCTTTTAACCAGGTTTCCGAAGCTTTAAAGGATGGTTCCAAAGGAATAAATTTCAACAAAATTGTCCGTGCTACCTGCCGCCATTTCTGTCCTTGTTCTGGTGTATCGGGAAATTGATATTTATTTTGTTTTAGAGGATCAATTTCTTTACAACGAAATCCTGCTTTTTCTAATCGCCCAATTAAGTTAGTATCTGGTGTAGCTGAGAGAAACATAAATTTTTTACGGCGATTTGTACAGCGAATTAACAACATTGTGTTAATCACGCTAGCAATTTGGGGAGCAGCAAAAACATGAAATTCATCAAAAATAAATAAGTCAAAATCTTTATTAATTCTATTCCATAGTTTATCAGGGCTATCATTCTCAGTTAGATTAGCTCCTTGATGAAGGTAGTGGAGAATATCAGGATTTGTTAAAAATATTTCGGACTGCCCAGCAAGAGTTAGTAGTGCAGCTCCTTTTTTCAATCCCTCATTTTCTGCATAAATTTCTAAATCAGCCCCACTCAGACGCACTACACGCGGCTGATTCTCTGGCTGGAATTTCTCAACATATCCTTTAATCTGCGTTTCTTGATCGCGGGCGAGTTCGTTGGTTGGGTAAAGTCCGATCGCAGAAAATTCGCCCTGTAGAACTTCTAGGTAAGCCGCTAAACTTTTACCATCGCCAGTCATCGCAGTGTTGAACACTACATCAATATTTGGATCGCGCAACGCTTCTAAAGTTGCGGCTTGATGCCAAGAAAGCGACCAATCTTTAGGTAATTTCACCCCGTCAGGTGTTGGGACGGTTTGGGAGTAAACAGGCTTGAGAGTAATTTTGTATGCTTCCGTCATTTGTCTTTTTCCTCTACTCCAATATCCTGATATTCCTGAATAGTTCCTTGTCGAATTATCCATAATTTACCATTCACATCTGCTACTTCAAGTCCAGCAATTAGAGTTTCTGTAACTATACGGTAAGCTTCAAAAGTAGGACGGGGTGGTAAACAAATGATTATAATTCCTGTATAGTTAGAAGGCCGATATTTAAGACGATTGCCAAATCCTCTATCTATCGTTGCGAAACATCTATTTTCACTGCGACAAATATCAATTAATTCTTCATCAGGAGTTGAAATTAAACCTTGTTCTCGGACAGTGGCAACATCATGCCCTGCAAGACGCAATAATGTAGCTACTCGCAGACTACCAAGATTTTCATCAAGTTTAATATTCACTTTTTTGATTCCTTTTGCAATCCTAAAGGAATTTCTACATAACTATCTCTTGTCATTTCCGCAGCGTATGCAATACAGGCCAGAATATCTTCTTGTTCTAAACCGGGATATTCTTCCAAAATTGCCTCTATTTTTTCTCCACTTGCAAGAAGGTCAAGAATTAAGCTAACCCATATACGATGACCTTTAATACAAGGTTTACCGAAACAAATATTTGGATCAATGGAAATTCGGGATAGTAAATCATTCTTAGTCATTGCAGTTTCTCCAAATTTGTCGTGATTCTTCTCAATGAATCCTTTTCTCCTAATTCTATATTCGGATATACACTTAAATAGTGTCCGTAACTGGTTGTTAAAAACTATATTGGCACGCAAAATAGAAGTTAGCAAGAGAGTATACATATAAAGTACACGGACATTTTTAATGAGTCGAAAAGGTCAATCTATTACACTGTCGATATCAGAACGTGATAAAGCGGAGCTAGAAGCGATCGCTCGTGAATTCGGTATGATGTGGGGAGAGGAGCCTAACATCTCTAAGTTAATTAAAGCGATCGCTCAACGTAAGTTACTCATTGGTAACAATAACAATTGGAAAGAACCACGAATTAGGGCATTACATAGATGTATCAATGCGTTGACAGACATCGGGCAAATTGAACAAGCCCAAATCATTGCAAACTTACTTCTCGAACGCAGCGAACTATCATTACCGTTGCGAGGCGAAATCGAACGTTTCTTAGAGAATTTGCCTCCAGGTTGGCGTTTACAAATAGATAACTACATCTTGCGAAACCAACCATTTCAGCTTTCTTATCAAGATGCAACCGGACGCTTATTAAACTTCACGGTTCGCCACGCCAAAGTTACACCCCACGAAAAGCGACAATATCTTGATTGCTGGTGCGAAGAGACAGAAGGAAACTTTGATATCCCAGAACTGGTTCACAACTGGAGTTTACGATTAGACAGGATTACGGATGCTGCTGTGACTTCAATTTCTGGTGAGTGGCGAACTAATTTGGCTGAGATAGAAGTGGAAATGCATCTATTTTCTGGCTTGGCTTTTGCCTATCAAGCAAAACCAGAAGACAATATTAATGAGTGGCTACCAGATAAAACGCGAGTCCGGCGAGTTGTCAGGCGAGTATCTAGTACATTTTGGTTTATGCGCGAGGTCATGCAGTATGCGCCAGATTGTGTAGTGATATTACCTGAGAATGTGCGCGATCGCGTCAAACAAAAACTCCTCATCCTCTGCCAGTTATACGATATCGAAACCAGAGGATAAAAGAATGCCAGAAATTAGCCGTTTTTTTGGAATTATCATCACGATGTACTATAACGACCATCCACCGCCACACTTTCACGTTCGCTACAATAACCAGAAACCCATAGTCAGCATTCAAACCCTAGAAATTTTAGAAGGAGAACTGACTGCCAGACTCTTTAAACTAGTAACAGAATGGGCAACTTTGCATTAAGCCGAACTGATGGAAGACTGGGAACTCGCTAGAGACAATCAAACCTTAGAGAAAATTTCCCCATTAGAGTAAATCATGCTCAACGATATCATTGCAGTTGAACCAAGAGAAAACTATCAGCTTCATATCCGTTTTGAAGATGACGTTGAAGGAGTAATTGATATTAGTAAAATCGTTAAATTTACAGGTGTATTTGCGCCTCTGCAAGATAAAGAATACTTTACTACAGTTTGCGTCAACCCTGAATACGGAACAATTCAATGGGAATCGGGAGCCGACTTAGACCCAGATGTTATTTATGCTTTGATTACAAAACAGCCGATTCCACAATATCAACTAAGTGCTGTTTCAGCTAATTCTACCGATTGACATTACAAAACCCTTAGTTGGATTTTCTTTGGTAGACATCTTGTCAACCAAACTTCATTATCAGCCTGATTCAAATCATAGATATTCTTTTCTTTCCCTCTCCGAGTCGGAGAGGGACGGTTTTACTATGTAAAACCTTCTTAGAGGCCTTATCACCCTTGACAAAAGTACACTTCCATAAGACGCACTCATGTAGCCGTAATTTGCGATCGCCTATAGCCATCTACAATACGTAAGTAAGAAAAATGACGTAATAACAAGGCTTACAGACATAAATTCTAAAAATTAAAGAAAAAAATAATTACTAATTGCTTAAAAATTCCGGTTTTTATGGCTTTGGGATGATAAATAAAAATAATAGCGTTGAATGTCATGCTTCCTAGCACGAAGGATTACTGAAATTCTTCGCTGCTTTCAGGATGACTACTGAACATTAAACAACACCTATCGCCAATCAGTTTTGCTGGAGATGCAGCCACATCAATGGTCTTCTACCACAAAATTTGCTCTAGATATATCTAAGTAAATATGCTGTCGAAATGTAAAAATATCACCTTATCTAGGAGCAAATTTTAAAGCAATTGTAAAGGACTTCGTACCATTTTGGCAGGTTTTGATCGGAAAGATGGGATATTAGTAAATTGTACAAATCTTTATTGTTATTCACTATCTACCGAAAACTGCTAAGTACAAGCAAATACCGACACAGATAAGTTTAAGTAATTTAATGAAGTAGGAAATAATACATGGTATTATCACTGTCTTCTCATAACGTTATCCAGTATCTGCTAGAAGCGGGGCTGTGTAGCTCAGAAGATGACGCATCAGATAAATCTGAGTTGCCAGGAAGTAGTAAGAACAATTTCGATTTACTCGTGACTCTAGCAGATAATCGTAAACTGCTCGTTAAACAAGAACGTAACGTTAAAAACAATGACGGCGCTCCTCGTGAATTGTTTCAGGAGTGGCTATTTCATCAGTTGCTCCAGCAGTTTCCAGTTCTCGGCAATATTTCGGCGATCGCACCATTGTTAGTCCATTTTGACGAAGAAAATTCTATCCTCGTCCGCAACTACTTAAGTGAATATCTGGAGTTTGCGACATTATACCACAATAATGAGATTTGTCCACAAGAAATTGCCACTGCGATCGGTACTACTTTAGCCGGACTCCATCGCACAACCTATAACCGCCGAGAATATAAGGATTTTATGGCAACTGCTCCCCAAGGAGAGTTTCGCTATGGCTTTTACAATCCAGCGCAAGGGGTAGAGTCAATTGGGCCGGAGATTTTTGGCACGGTTCCCACGGATGCGCTGAAATTCTATTTATTATACCAGCAGTCGGAGAGTTTGGAATCTGCGATCGCAGATTTGGCGTATGACTGGAATCCTTGTTGCTTGACTCACAACGACTTGAAATTGAACAACATTTTGGTTCATTCCAGGTGGGAGAAACTAGACAATTGCCTAGTACGACTAATTAATTGGGAATCTTGTTCTTGGGGAGATCCAGCTTTTGATTTGGGAACTTTACTAGCAAGCTATTTAGGAATTTGGCTCAAGAGCCTCGTTGTAGACCCCACCATTGAGTTAGAAGAATCTCTACATCTGGCGTTGACACCATTGGAGAGTTTACAACCTTCAATCATTGCCCTAATTAGGGCTTATCTAAATGCTTTCCCCATGATTTTGGAATACCGCAGTGACTTTATTGTGCGCGTTATCCAGTTTGCGGCGCTGGCATTGATTCATCAAATTCAGGATATCATTACCCGCCGAAAATCCTTTAATAATGCTGACATTTGTATGCTGCAAGTGGCTAAAAGCTTACTCACTATGCCGCAGCAAGCTGTACTAACAATTTTTGGAATATCAGAGTCAGAGATTCTTAATCCTGTGGGAAAAATCCATAAGCTTCCTCAACCGATAAAAGAGCCGCAACTACTTCGGATTTATTACGAAAAAACTCAGCTTCGCGGTTGTTAATAGCAGGAAAAAGAACAATTATCAACTCCGACTCCTGACTTCTGAATTCTGTTTTTTTAAGTTTGAGTTATAAATAGATTAATGCCAAATTACTCTACCAATCAACCGCTAACTTCTCTATTCGACATTGCTAAGAATATTCAGATTGAGTCAAATTTTTGTATTTATCATCCTAATTATCAACCCTTTGCTCTACCGACTAAAGTAGCCGATAGATTTCAGCAGAACTCGGCAGATTTACAACAGAAATATCTTACTCTACTGCTGCGAAACTTTCTTTACGGTATCTATTACAATGGCTCTCTACAAAGTACTTTAGCAGTCAATACTGATAATACTAATCGTCCGCCAAAGCAGAATTTAACAGATAATTCCATCTTGGAAGTTGATTGGAACTTTTACGAGCAATTGCACGCCAGTAATCACGGCATAGGTTACTTTGACCCCCGATGGCAGGTGTTGCGGAAAGAACCTGATGGTACTATGGCAGTGACTAAAGGCGGTTTAACACTTTATGTTGAGCCAGATTGCCATTTAAAATCCAGCAAGAAATCTACCAAAGTGGGTGACATGGTAGCAATCTGGATGCCCAAAAATCGATTGCAAAATGGCTGTTACTTGGCAGTTAGTAATGTTGGACAGGAACGCCAAAGTAATCCCGATGCTGATTTAGGAGCAGGGCGAATTTACTTTAACTTTACGGCATCTGGTGCGATCGCTCTTATGGAAAGCCTGACACTGCAATTAAATGCAGCCTCGATTCCCTTTAGCTTTCAGGTTCTCCACAATCCCAGTGCATACGGACGCTATGATTCGGGGCTACTTTACTTTGAACTCCCTGACTATCCAGCAATCCGCACAATCCTTCAGGCTATTTATCCAGAAAATCAATCGCATTTCCAGCCCGAAATTCCCTTGTTTACAAAATTTTTAGCACCAGGATTAGGTTTAGCTGAAGAACCAACCCAAAAATTTGCAGCACAAGAAAGTTTTGGGATGAACCGTTGCCAAATCGTCGCTAATGCTTTGTTAGAAGCTTGGCAAAAAGGTAAAAATGCAATGGAAGAACGGATGAGGACGATTGACCAACACTTTGCGCGACACCTAATAGATTTACAACGTCCTTATCTCAATCCCAGCTCTGAGGATATATATAAGCCGTTAAATTAATTGATAGAAAATGGCGAGGCACAGAGGCAGAGAAGAATAATTTCTAACTATCCAATAAAGTCAATAACACTTTTAGGTTTTGGATGAATAGCAACCAAATTAAAATAAAATGTTGTATCCAAAAATTTACCTCTCTACAGTGCTGAGATAAAAAATTATTAATTCAGGTTTCTCAGAATTCCTCGCTCTAAAAAACCTGAAAAAACCTCTATGAATTAGAAAGTGTAAACAAAGATCCACCGTGAGCGGTAGGAATACTGTAGGCAATTTGATCAAGTCTTGGATCGGCAGCCTTTAAATCTCCAAAGAACGTCCCTCGTTGCTCTGGTGTCACCAGAATGTCCGCAGAATTACGCCCTGAAAGCGAAGATACAAATATCTCTACGAAACCACGAACCTCAAGGCTTTGTTTTTCATCCGTCAGTAGTTCTGGCTTCTTAATAATATCTGGCTGCAAGAGGAATAAGCCCGTGTCATTTGCAGGAAGCCTCAACTGGAATCTTACCTTTGGAGGGATTGGATCTGGAACCAAGGGACCTCCAACATTTACTCCAGTTACATCAAGCAAGGGAATAACGTCGTTTAAAGACGGTGTAACAGCTGTAAATACAAGAGACAATACTACAGAGAAGGGATTGAGATTAGAAAGAGTTAAGAAATAGCCTTGGATGACTTTGCGAGAAAGGGGACTCTTCAACTCTGGTGGTAATTGTGATTTAACGAGAATTTCAAAGGTTGAAACAAGCATTATGTTTACCTTGTTTTATGTTGACAATGAGTTTACTTAAGTACCTACTAGGGGCAACTCAGAAATTTCTTAATAATTCAGTTATTTGAAACATTTCTACACAAACCATTAGGTAGGCGTGAAACTCCATATCGGCAATCCAGAAAACTACACAAAAACCTTGAGCGCCGACCGCCAGCACTCAAGGTTTGCAAAAGAGAGGTCTTAAACCTGTCTCCATATCCAATTCAAAATTCCACAATTACTGGCGTATGGTCGCTGGGTTGGGTTAATTTTCTGGGTGCGGCATCGATGATGCAACTTGTAGCACGCTCATATAGCACGGGTGTGAGATAGTGATGGTCAATCCGCCAACCTAAGTTGCGACGGAAGGCGGCGGCGCGATAATCCCACCAGCTATAATTTCCGCCTTCTGCGGTGAATTTGCGAAAAGCATCGGCAAATCCTAGTTTCAGAATATCGCGTAAGGCTTGACGCTCGGTTTCCGTTGCCATAATGTGATTTTCTGTACTCACTTGCTCGTGAATATCCTTGTCTTCTAGGGCGATGTTGAAGTCACCGCACACACAAATTGCAGGTTCCGACAGCACCAGCAATCGTAAATACTCGTGTAGCGCTGCCAACCAACGCAATTTATATTCATATTTTTCAGTTCCTACTGCTGCACCGTTGGGAACATATAAGTTAACAATCCGAACACCATCAGTTACACCTGTAATCACCCGCTTTTGCTCATCCCATTCGTGGTGTAAATCTGGCAAAATCGCCCTAAAACCGCTACTTACGTCTACGAGCGGCTGGCGGCTAATTAGGGCTACGCCGTTATAAGATTTTTGTCCTGACATATAAAGGTTATAGCCTAACTGCTCAAAAGGCGATCGCGGGAACTCGGCATCTATAACCTTGGTTTCTTGCAAGCAGAGAACATCAACGGGATTGTTAGTTAACCAATCAGTAACCTGTTCTAGACGAGTGCGAATTGAGTTGACGTTCCAAGTAGCGATTTTCATTAGTTATCAGAATTTTTTGGAAGATTAATAATTACAAATTGTGTAATTATTGTACAGTTACTTAATATTTATAATTTCTGTTATATTTCCCAATTACGTTTAAACGAAGCTTTAATAACTTGATCCCATTAAATATTTTAGTATTGTCAGAGACAAAATATTCAATTTTGTAAGTTCTGCTACAAAATATTCTACCTTATTATGATCCCCAAGGCAGATGTAACAAGTAATTGATTTGCTATAAGTTAGAAGTCTAGCTCAGGGTTGAGTTTTGCCGAGAGTGCGTTTGATTTGTCGGTAGGAAATTTGCGACATGGTTAACCATTATTGCGTTTTTCGTAGCCTGTTAGGTCTAATTTAAATGTCAAAAGAGTAAGTACAAATGCTCTGTTCTCATACAATAATGATGCAACTCATTATATTGAGGACAATTTCATAGACTGAACCAATAAAACTTATGAAAATCGCTCAAGTTGCACCCTTATGGGAAAGGGTTCCACCTCCTAGTTATGGAGGAATAGAATTGGTAGTAAGTTCCTTGACTGATGAACTTGTTCGTCGCGGTCATGAGGTAACTTTATTTGCTTCTGGCGATTCTCAAACTTTGGCTCATTTAGAAGCAGTTTATCCGCGTGCATTGCGCTTAGACCCAAATGTAAAAGAGTATGCAGTGTATGAAATGCTGGAACTGAGCCAAGTTTACGAACGTGCTACCCAATTCGATATTATCCATTCTCATGTAGGAATTTCGGCGCTACCTTTAGCGAGTTTGATAACAGCAACTTCTACAGTGCATACCCTGCACAATGATTTTACAAGAGACAAGTGTTACGCATTTAGCTACCACCAAAAGCAACCTTATGTCAGCATTAGTAACTCACAGCGTCAAATCGATCTCAATTATATTGACACGGTTTATAATGGAATTGAAGTAGCACATTATCCATTTGTAGCCCAACCTTTAGAACCTCCCTATTTGACGTTTTTAGGTCGTTTTTCGCCAGAGAAAGGGCCACAACATGCGATCGCTATTGCTAAACAGAGTGGTTGGCGCTTGAAGATGGCAGGAAAGGTTGATGTCGGAGACTCTAAATTTTTTGAACAAGAGATTGCCCCCCTCATAGATGGTCAGCAAATTGAATATCTAGGCGAAATTAACCACGCCGAAAAGATTGAACTTCTGGGCAATGCTGCAATAACTCTTTTCCCCATTAGCTGGCAAGAACCTTTTGGGTTAGTAATGATTGAATCAATGGCAACTGGTACACCAGTAATTGCCATGAATTTTGGTTCCGTACCTGAAGTGATTGCCCACGGTAAAACAGGTTTTATCTGCAAAACCTATTCAGAAATGGCGGCAATGATTCCACTAGCTTTGGAACTCAATCGTCAAACCTGTAGAAAACACGTAGAAAACAACTTTAGCGTTAGCCAAATGGTTAACGGATATGAAGCTGTTTACAGACAAATTATTAAAGACCGCATAGAATCGAATGGCTGCATTTGTGCCGCTAACATTCAGTTTTAATCAACTGTTTTTTTATCCAGTTTAAACAATAACTTTTTTAAGGAGGACATTGGTATGAGTACGAGAGCCAACACCTGCCCATGCTGCGGTGGTTCCCTCCTGCGCCATGCCCGACATGGTGAACTATATTGGTTTTGCTTGTCGTGCCGACAAGAAGTACCGCTATTAACTGCTACTCGCTTGCCGAATGTGGAAACCCGGAACACCGGGGTGGTTCCCCAGCCAGCAGTGAATACCTAATTTTTCACCATTTTTTAGATTAATAAAAGCTGACTATAAAATCAAGCTAATTTACTTTAAACCTATCGACTAGCTTCAACTGGTAAAATCGGATGGAGCTAATTGATAGGTTAAAAGCTTTGTTAGTAGCGTTACTTTATGGGCAAGAAGATTTACGCTTAGAGCAAGTTCCTGACCCCACTCCGGCGGCTGGTGAAGTTGTGATCCAAGTGGAGGCAGCAACAACTTGTGGTACAGATTTAAAAGTCTGGCGGCGTGGTGGTCATGCCAAAATGCTAATACTGCCGACGCTGTTTGGTCACGAAGGTGCTGGGCGAATTGTTGCCTTGGGAGCAGGCGTTACAAATTGGCAAGTGGGCGATCGCATTGTCGCTAATAATTCTGCCCCCTGCATGAAGTGCTTTTTTTGTCAACGACAAGAGTATTCTTTATGTCCAAATCTGACTTGGAATAATGGTACTTTTGCCCAATACTTGAAAATTCCTGCACCGATAGTACAGCATAACTTGTTGCAGATACCCGATGAGTTGCCGTGGGAATTGGCAGCCATGACGGAACCCTTAGCTTGTGTGTTGCACGGTATAGCCCGTTCTAATATCAAAGCCAAAGATCAAGTAGTCGTCTTAGGAGATGGGGCGATCGGGCTGATGTTTGTGGCGGCGTTGAGTGAGAAAGCTGAGGTGTTGCTATGGGGAGGTAATGATCACAGGCTAGAAATTGGTCAAAAATTGGGTGCAGCCCAGACTTTTAATTATCACCAAATCTCGGATATTCCCAGTGTGGTGAAAGAACTCACCCAAGGATGGGGCGCAGATGTGGTGATTGAAGCAACTGGTGTACCAAGTGTTTGGGAAACTGCGATCGCCTGCGCCCGTCCTGGTGCAACAGTCAACTTATTCGGTGGATGTCCACGCGATACCAGCATTAGCGTCAATACAGAGCAGCTACACTACAGCGAACTTACTATCAAAGGCGTATTTCATAATACACCAAAGTATGTGCAGGAGGCGCTGGCACTGATTGCTAGTCGTAAAATCCCCTTTGAGTTACTTATTAGTGAACAGCGGCCATTAAAAGATTTAGAACAGGTCTTTTGTGAGATGAAGGCGCGACAGGTAATTAAGGTAGCGATGATTCCTTAGATCGTCTTAGTTACAGTGTGAGGAAGAACACAAAATGTTATTTATGGTGGTTGAGCGATTTAAGGACGGCAAGACTAAAAAGATATACCGCCGATTTCAAGAGAAAGGGCGCATGAATGCCCAATCCCCCACACTTACAGGCGATTAGTTTCTTTTGTAACTAACTTCCAGCCTTCAGCTTGGTCAACTAGCTTCATCGACTCTAGTTCGAGATTGTTGAAAGCAGATGCATGAAGCAGGAAATAGGGTTGCCCGTTGTAGCGCCAATAATATTGCAGTTCGCCAACAGAAGCAGGAATGATGGTGCGATCGCTATAATAATCCAACGAGGGACGATGGTAAGAAAAAGATGTGTAAATCTTCTTCGTCGCTGGATTTGCCCGCACGATCATGGCGGCGACTGGTTTAACTGGATAGGCTTCAGATAATTCCCAAACCCAGTAGTTAGATTTCATTAATAGGAGCAGCGAAAGATAACTTCCCCAAAACAAAATCTTCAAAAATTGCCCGTCGCCTCGCTCTGCCAAAATAGCTGCTAAGGTCATAGTTAAAGCTACTGCTGCAAAAATCAGTTGTAAGTCTGTTTTTGGTGTTGTACCCCAACTGAAATAAATACTACCAGCAGAAGCGGCTACAGCAAGCATCGCTAAACCAGCAACCCAAGCACGGGGATAGGATGAGAGTAAAGGCGAATCTTCTGTCTCTGATAATTGGATACCAAAAGCTAAAGCTAAACTAGGGTAAATGGGGAATAAATACCAGGGAACTTTGGTAATCATGAAAGAAATTACCAACAGATAAACACCACTCCACGCCATTACCAGTTTTGCCCAGCTAAGGTTGCGATTTTCCCAGGTTAAGCGGACAGTTTGCGGTAAGAATAATAGCCACGGCCATGTGTACTTGAGAAGTTCAATAACATAGTACCAAGGTGGTTCAGGATTACTTTCTACAAATGAGCCAATTCGGCCTAGTGATGGGTTTACAAGCCCAATTTGGGCGAAAGTGTAACCATAGTGAATTAGTTGGGCACTATACCAAGCAGCTACAGGCAGAATGCCAATGAAGATTGCTATCCATAGATAGTAGCAAGTGAGTAGTCGTGGTGTATCCCAAAATAGAAATACGATCGCGATCGCACCTAGTAATGCGCCTAATAGCCCTTGAGTCAGGCAAATCAGCCCAAAACTAATACCAACACCAAGGCAATAACGTAAATCTCGGCGCGATCGCAACACGCACAACATCATTACCATCAAAAAACTCACCATCGCCCCATCCAACATTGCCAGCCGCCCATGACGCACCACAGGTAGCATTGTTAGATAAATCAAGGCGCTATAAATCGCTGCCCAACGCTGGCGAAATATTTCTCTAGCAATGCAATACAGTAAAGGTACAGATGTCGCTGTTAAAATTGCTCCAGGCAGGCGCGTTGTCAACTCATTTTCGCCTCCTAAAGAATAAGCCCCAGCAATTAACAAATGCATTAAAGGCGGCTTGTTATGATATGGTTCGCCTCCTAGCGTTGGGTAAAGCCAACGCATTGAACCTGCTGGAGCGTGCCAAATTTCACGAGCAACCTGTGCCACAGTCCCTTCATCCCAATCTCGCAACGGCAATCCTCCCAGATTGATGCTAAACAGTAAGACTGCTGCCAACAGCAATACTATTAGCCATACCCAATCAATCCATTTGCCAACCGTGCGATGCTGTCTTTCTAGATGACTCCAAATAAAGCTTCCTTCTTGCATATTCTATGGTAATCATTTTACTTGCTGGTTTGATTACATAGAGACCAGAGCGAATCTCCAATGTTGCCACCCAGTAGCAACCTATATTCTTAACAATTGCTAGTTTCCAACATTAACTCAAATTTCTCTAATTAGCGCTATTTTTTGAAAAAATTATATTGGTGATTTAAATAACATTTTAGCGATAAATTATTTATTACCTGTTGGTTAATCCGTAAATAAACTTGTATTTTATTTTGAGTATGAAGCTCACTTTAATTTTTATCTATTTAGTTTTTATCTAGCTAGATTCAGAAATACACGAAATATTTGTTACAGGGTTTTAATGATGTGCTGAACACTTAAAATAATTATTTATCATCTTTTTAGGTAGTAATTACCAACACTTTCTAAATCTTCCGGTTCGTTACCATCTCGCCTTGAAATCTATTAATAACCTCGTTTCTAGCCTCTGCCTGGAAATGTTCATCATTGGGCTGCTGCCGCTAGTCTTGAGGCAAAGCCTCACATTAGGCATTCCCAGCCGATTGGTTTAGCTATCACTATGACTGCGCCTTCTGGCTTTAATATTTTTAATATTGGGATTAAAAAATAAAAATTATTTGTAGTTCTAATTCTTTATTCTGAAAAGTAATATTTATTTGCCTGATAAATTCCCGGAAGTAAAATCGTCGCTCTGTTTCCGACAAATCTAACCAAAATTGCGGTATTGAAACAGCTTGAGCAACAGAACGCAAGTTAACTGGGGGAAGAGTCGCCAACTTTGCTTCAAGTGCAGAAATTTCTGTGCGGAGTTTGTAAGCTCTTAACTTTGCTGTTTCAACATCTAAAATTCCAGTTTCAATTAAAGCGGGTAACTGAGCAAGTATTTCTTGCTGACGAGCGATCGCTTGTCCTAAACTATTCTTGACTGCATCCAATTGGGGAAAGTTCATCCCTGCTACAGCTAAGGGTAAGTCACGGCAAACGGTTTCAATTGTATGTTCTAAAACCTCTTGGTAGGGAATAGCCTTACACTTGGGGCGTTGAGGACAACTAGTAGAACGTAAATAAAGATACTCTTTATCTTGATTGCGTTGGGTGACACGAGTAACTGTCAGATGTGATTGACACTCAGCACAGACAACCAACCCAGCTAAAGAACGCCTAGCACTAGCAGTTCGGGGTGGTAAACGGCTGTTACGGCGTAAAAGTCGGTCAACTTGGGCAGCTTCTTCTTTAGAAATTATTGGAATATGGGTATTAGAGATAATTTCACCATTTTGGTAAGCTGTATTGCCGCGATAAACTGGATTAGTCAGCCAGCGTCTTCCTGTGGTAACAGAGATTTTTTTGCCGTATTTTTTCGCCAAGTAACGAACTGAACCCCGCAGGGAACCATAGAGTAAGAAGTGTTCAAAAAAATCTTTGACTACTGGTGAAGTACTGCGATCAACAGTATATTTTCCCTTACCTCTGCGATAACCGTAGGGAACTTTGCCCGGTGGCGGTGCAACCTCAAGACGATTACGGGCGTGTCCTTGACGGATGCGACGGCTACGTTGCTGACGTTGGATTGCGTGTAATAAATTTAGTAAGTCAGCGCCCAGAGGGTAATTTTCGGAAGTATAGGGCTGTTCTGTAGCGATTATCGCTACTCCCATTGCTTCGAGTTTATGTAAGCGATCGCTAATTTCCTCTATAGTATCCCCTAATTCTTCTAACCGCCGAATCAACAGATAATCTGCTGGTTCAGTTTCGCAATCGGTAAATAATTGTTGTAATTGCGTTCTCGTAGCCTGTGCAGAAGACTCTGGCTTACCCAAATCTTCATAAACCCGATCCACCTCCCATCCCCAATCAGCTTGATCGGGAGAAGATTCTAAAAGCGGATTGGTGTAAGAGTAGGCAATTATTTTCATTTGTCATTGGGAAAGAGGAGGCAAATCGCGCAGCGTGTCGTAGACAAGGCAGAAGTTCTTGAATTTTTAATTTTTAATTTTTAATTTGATTTCCCCCTCACTCCTGACTTAACTCGATAATATTTCCATCAGGATCTTGAGTGAATAGAGCAGGGCGACCAGAAGCGCTGGGTTGAATGGAATAATTATGATTGAGCAAATCTTGTTTGGCAGCGTCTAAGTTAGCGACTGAAAAAGCGACATGAGGGTTGCGTCCCCATTTTTCGTTTGGGTTTTCGGTGGGGACAGTAGGTGCAACTATCAGGTGAATTTGATAGTTGCCGACTTGATACCATGCACCAGCATATTTTAGGGAACGATCTATTTTAGATAATCCCAATACTGTGCCATAAAAGTGTTCAGAGCGTTCTAAGTCAGTCACAAGAATTGCTGTATGGAGACTTTGGGTAATCTGCATTATCGGTGGGTGCGATCGCGTTTATTTAAATTTTGACGTAGTTTGATCAAAATAAACTCAGCCCATCACTCTGATAATCTCTCTAACGCCTCCCGTGCGATCGCCCCCCAATATTCATCCTTATACTCAACATATATCTCTAACGCTGTCTCTAAATAAACCCTCGCCTCTGCGTCGTTTTCTTCTGCTTCTGTATTGAGGATAACTTATTTGTAAAAACTATAGCTATGCCTAATTGTCAATCTACCAAAAGATACAAAAGATAGTATTGGCGTTCACTTACTTAATTTTGCTCGACTAAATCAAAAGGTTGTTCATGGCCGTTTTCACTCAATAAAACTGGGTTGATATAGAAAAACAGCACACTTAATCAATTAATATCAATTTCAGTAAGAAAACTGAGTATTAGTAACTTTTACAAATTTTACCCAAACAGGCTTGTATATTGCTCAAACATTTGAAAGAATAACTAAAATAATCATCTGTGGTACTAAATGATTAATTGTTACTTCTAATTACTAAATTGTTAATTTTCAGCGTGATGGTTGGTAATCTGGCAAAAACTTGAGGTTTTTTGTTACTATCCCTTAAAATCTCCTTTTTCCTCTAAATACTCATTGTCAAAATAAATTTCAAGCCTGTTTTTACAAAACCATGAAAAACCAAGTACTAGATCGGATTTTAAAAACCCTTCATTCCCAAATAAGTTTAAACGGTTGGAACTGGATAATAAATTCCGCATCTATAGATACATACGAGCAAGTGCTATAGCGTTTCCTAATCACATAAGGTACATCATAGTTTCTTCCTCACTTGCGGGTTGGAGGTGGGGTTATCGTACCTTACAAGGGTCGAGAACCGCTATAAGCTGTTACGCATTTAACTTGAACATTTACATGAAGGCTGATGATCGATGACTGATGATTGATGACTGATAACCGTTAACCGTCAACAGTTAACAATTAACAACCGTAAAGAGTGTTTATACTTTTTTAGCGCGCATCAGCTTAACAGCATGAAAATAAATTATCCTATTTGAGGATGTTAGCAAAAAACTAGTTTTAAAAAATTAGCACAGCGAGCTAATGAAACTAATCTGCTATCAAGTGCTTTAATTTTATATAAAAATTACATGGCTCAAGTAATTAATGCAATAACAGATGCTTTGTTTATAACTAGTAATTTAGGGAAAATAAAAAAGGTAAATCTTGCGGCTCAACAATTATTTGGTTTTAGCGAAGAAGAATTAATTAATCAACCAATATCATTGATAATTGATGAGGAACAAGTCTTGAGAAAAGCCATTCATCAGTATCATGCTTTTCAAAAAAATATTCAGAATTTAGAGTTAGTTTGTCGAACAAAGACTAGGGAAAAGCGGTTGATTGCTTTTTCTTGTTCAGTAATTCCGAAAAAAAGAAAAGGATTAGAAGATATTGTCTACATTGGTCGAGATATTACTGCAAGGCAGCGCCGGGAACAGCTTACAAGTGCCCAGTATGCTATCACTCGTATATTATCAGAATCCCAAAATGTAAAACAGGTAATTCCGCAAATTTTGCAGTCGATTTGCCAAAACTTAGGATGGGATTTAGGTGAGCTTTGGACACCAAGCCAATATATTGGTACTTCCGTACAAGTACATAGCCTCAATGCAGTACTAAGGTGTGTGGAAATTTGGTCAAGTCGAATAATTTCGGCGCGAGAGTTTAAAGCAATTACCTGGCAAACTACCTATACATCCGGTGTTGGCTTACCTGGTCGAATTTGGATCAGGCGTTTGCCTCTGTGGATTCAAGATATTACAGAAGATGGAGACACTCGGCGATCGCAACCTGCTGCTGAAGCGGGATTGCACGCAGCTTTTGGCTTCCCCATCTTAGACGATAGTGAAATTTTAGGAGTGATGGTTTTCTTTAGCCGGGATGTACAACCAAAGGATAAAGAACTATTGCAAATGATGGCTTCTATTGGTAGTCAAATAGCCCAGTTTATTAAACGCAAACAAGCAGAAGATGCTCTTGTGGAAAGTGAAGAACGGTATCGGGATTTATTTGAAAATGCTAATGACCTGATTCAATGCGTCAATGCCTATGGTCGTTTTTTGTATGTCAATCGTGCATGGCAAGAAGCTTTGGGATATAGCGAAGCTGAAATTGTAAATATGAATGTTTTTGATATTATCCATCCAGACTTTAAACAAGAGTGTTTACAAAGATTTTATCGTGTGCTGTCAGGAGAAAAGATCGGACAAGTAAAAGCCGCATTCGTTACTAAAGATGGTCAAACAATCTTTTTAGAAGGTAATATTAACTGTAAATTTGTCGAAGGTCATCCAGTTGCAACTCGCGGCATTTTTCGCAATGTCACCCAGCAAATAGCAGCAGCAGAAGCGCTGCGCCATCAGCAGGAAGAAACCGAACGTTTATTGCTGAATATTTTGCCAGCAGCAATCTCCAAACCTTTGAAAGAAGCAGCAACTAACATTGCCGAAGAGGTTGCTTATGTCACAGTTTTATTTGCAGATATTGTCGGCTTTAGCGAAATTGCTGCTTCTATGAGTGCAATTCAACTGCTAAACTTACTCAAATCGATTTTCTCAACTTTTGATCGCCTCACCGAACAATATGGTTTAGAGAGAATCAAAAGCATTGACGATGTTTATATGGTAGTTGGTGGTTTGCCCACACACCGTCCAGATCATGCTCAAGCGATCGCTCAAATGGCACTCCAGATGCAAACTGCGATCGCTCTATTTAATACTGAGAATAACCAAAACTTTAGCATCTGTATCGGCATCCATAGCGGTTCCGCAGTGGCGGGAGTAATTGATCTCAACAACTTTACTTATGATCTCTGTAAAGACACGATAAACATCGCTAGCTGCATGGAATCCGAAGGTATTGTTGGTAAAATCCAGGTTACAGAAGATACTTATAAGTCTTTGTGTGATGAATTCTTATTTGAAAAGCGGACCGAAATCGAAGTTCAAGACAAAGGAAAAATGACAACTTATTTATTGATTGGGCAAAAGGGATGAGGGGCATTGAGAAGAGGACTTGTTGCAAGTTCTCACAAGTTCCCTTGTCCCCCTGCTCCCTGCTCCCTGCCCCCTGCCCCCTGCCCCCTGCTCCCTGCTTCCTGCTCCCTGCCCCCTGCTCCCTGCTCCCTGCCCCCTGCTCCCCTGCCTCCTCTACTCCCTACGTATTCGGAATCAACCTACCACAGGGATAAGTCGCTGTTTGCTTTTGGGCACTGTCAGCCACTGCTGCTCTAACCTGATCAGATGGTTGAGTTTTGGCTGCTAAATAGTCTTTTTGCAGTTTATCCAAAATAGCTTCTCGCTTGTCATACACACGCTTCAGGGGACGAGGCTGGCACTTGTTCAAAACGTATGCTGTCACCAATGGTAAAGCGATCGTGCTATCGGTATAACAAACAATAGTGTTAGGTAACTCTTCCGGGTCAATCTTACCCCAGCTAACGGCTTCCGATGGGGTTGCTCCAGACAAACCGCCTGTATCTGGACGCGCATCGGTAAACTGTATAAAGTAATCGTGTCCTCGTTCTTCTAATCCCAATACTTCGTGAAGTTGCGGTTGAGTCTGTAGCAAAAAGTTCTTAGGACTACCGCCACCGAGAATTACAGCCGCACTTTTACCTCCTGATTCACGGGCATTATATGCGATCGCAGCCGTTTCATTTACGTCAATTGATGGATCTATCACCAGCTGCGAACCTTCCAAAGCCAAAGCCGCCACGTTCATCCCAATTGAACTATCTCCTGGAGAAGACGTATATATAGGCACGCCATACTCATAAGCTGTAGCAAGCAAGCAGGAATTCTGCACACCCAACTGCTTTTCTACTTCCCGAACATATTTACCCAGTAAATGGTGAAACTCAGCAGTTCCCATTCGCTTCTGAAACGCCTCTCCTTGCAGAATCTTGCGGATGAACGCATCAGTTTCTAGCAGCACATCGTAACCAAAAATAATGTCATAAATGCGAATAGTGCCTTCTTGGCGCAGTTTCACATCATCCAAAAACGGATTACCAGCAAAGAGTTCAAAACCTAAACCGTAGTGCATATCGTGGTAAAGATTTGCACCAGTGCTAATCATCCAGTCAATAAAACCGTTGCGAATTAAGGGTGCAAGCGCTGAAACCCCAAATCCTGCTGGTGTCATCGCACCGGAAAGGCTAACTCCCACCGTGACACCTTCCGTTAACACATCACGACTCAGTAATTGGCAGATTTCTCGCAACCGCGCTGAGTTGTAAGCGGTGAAGTATTGATCAATCAAATCCACCACACTAATATCATTTGATATGGGTGTAGGTGCGATTTTTTGACCCAGCTGTTTAGACATTTTGGCACTCCCGAACAGTAAACACGCCGAATCTAATCGTATCTAGCTTTCAACCAAAGTGACAGCAATTTTACCAACTCATTTCATCAAAAAACGGTACGACGGCTGAGATTAAATCGTGTCACCTACCTCAACGCCTACAGTTGAGGCAATCTCACCTTTTGAGTTTCCGAAAATATTAAATTTAATGGAAGATTTAATAGATTGATAGAGGTGTACGCTACCTAGATGGAAATGCGTCAACAGAGGACTCAACCAATGGGATATATAATTGCTACTGCAAATATGAAAGGTGGCGTTGGTAAAACCACCCTCACCGTCAACTTAGCTACCTGTTTAGCTAAAAATCATGGCAAGCGGGTGCTTGTCCTTGATTTAGACAGCCAAATTAGCGCTACACTCAGTTTGATGTCGCCTTTAGATTTTGCCAAGCGTCGGAAACAAAGTAAGACATTTAGGTATCTAATAGACGAAGTTATTAATCCAGAGCCACAAGCAAAACTTACAATTCAGGACATCATTCAATCCCAGGTTTGTAATCTTCCTGGGCTGGATTTATTACCAGGGGATATCGATTTATATGATGAATTTGTTGTTTCAGAAATGCTACATCAGCAAGCAACTGCTTTAGGTGAACAGGACTTTGAAACAATTTGGAATCGCTTTGAAAGAGTCCTGATCAATAATATTTTAAAACCTGTACGTCAAGAATATGATTTTATCCTTTTAGATTGTGCGCCTGGATATAATCTATTGACTCGTAGCGCTTTAGCTGCCAGTGATTTTTACATACTTCCTGCTAAACCAGAACCCTTATCTGTAGTGGGTATTCAACTGCTAGAAAGACGAATTGCTCAATTAAAAGACAGCCACGGGCATGAAACCAAAATACATATAAAAATGCTGGGAATTGTATTCAGCATGTCCAGCGCTAACCTTCTCACTGGCAGATACTATAAACAGGTGATGCACCGTGTTGTTGAAGATTTCGGTGTAGAAAAAATTTGTAAGGTACAAATACCAGTTGATGTCAATGTTGCTAAGGCTGTTGATAGTTTTATGCCAGCTGTTTTAAATGCTCCCCAATCAGCTGGTTCAAAAGCGTTCTTTCAGTTAACTCAGGAATTGTTGCAAAAGCTATAGTTCTTCTGTGTTGAGTTAAATAAATACCTAATTCCCTTCCTAAGAAGGGAAGGGAATTAGGTAATAAGCATTAAAGTTACGTGAGTTCGATGAACCTCTCCCTCCCAGCCTGCCTTTCCGAAACGGAAAGGCAGGAGCAACGAAAAATTCAGCTTTTTTCTCCCCTCTCCGACACGGAGAGGGGTTGGGGGAGAGGTCAAATAAGACTTGTCGAACTCACGTTTAATTGTATAAACACTCTTTACGGCCGTTAACCGTCAATAGTTAACGATTATCAGTCATCGGTCATCAGCCTTCATGTAAATGTTCAAGTTAAATGCGTAACAGCTTAAACCGTTCGTAAATAACAAGATTTCCGATTTATTAAAGTCAAAAATTTTAATATTTTAATTTTCCTCAATCAATTAGGGTTGCTATTTATTGTGTGCAAAAATAAAAGATAGTAAAAATTAAGTAAATTTTCCGACAAGTCCAGTATTTATACTGAAGCTATGTGAGGTGATATTCAGCTATTGAGTGAAAAAGTAAGTAAATTTCACTAAGAAACAATGATTACTAACAATTCTGTACAGGCAGAGACAAATCAGCA
>NZ_JACJQM010000410.1:0-1840 GCF_014696655.1 Nostoc sp. FACHB-888
GAGGAGGTTTTGGAATGTGAGAAGTTCCGCATACAGGACACTTATGGAATGAGCGTAACCCCGGAACTGGTTGAGAAAGATGACTCTGGGCGGTTAATTAAGAAGATTGTCGCACTGGAGGCAATATTAGCAGCGCCGGGGGAAATGATTACCGATGACGACCTTGGGCGGGAGGGCGTTTCACCGCCGACTGTTGTTGCCGAACGCGATAAATCGGAACGGGAGCGATTAGCCATTTGCACTGATTGGAGCAATCATTCTACCGCGTGGTTAATGCGTCATCACCTGGGACTGAGGGCAGTCTTGATGGATCTCATGGCTGGGGTTGAGATTAAAGGCGACGAGGCGATGATTCAGGCTTTGGCAGAGTTCTCCAAGCGCAATGCATCTCACGTTAAGGGAATTCTCAATCTTACTATCCCGCTATCGGAATCTGCTTTGTGGATTTTGGGACAGTATCTTTCACAACTTGGATTGTCTACTGAATCACGAAGACCAATGGAGGATGGGCAGAGGGTTCGGTATTATCGGCTGAATACTTCTGATGTCGAGTTTATTCAGAAGGTGTTGGATTATCGGCAGAGGCAACGGGAGGACAGGGAAAGAAAACGCCACGAGGAGCAAGAGCGTTATGCGGCTTATGCAGCTAGAATGCAGTCTCAATATGGAATTAATGCTCCGTCCACACCCCCCATTAATGAAGATGGAGATAATAATCGGGGGGGTATGGACACAGATCCAGAACTCAGTGATTCTTGGTGGGAGCGGGTTAAATATTATGCTCAGTTAGCAATTGAGCGGGTTGAACTCGGAGTTGATGCGGTCAAAGAATTACTCAGTACGTTAACGAGTGATGAGCGTTGCGGTGTGATGCTGGAGTTTGAGGATGCAAGCCCTGATAAATTTGCTCAATTGGTGACAGATGCGCCACAGTGGACTGAATGGATGGCGTGATTTACACCCAAGCTTGGTATTAGACCAATACTATTGCTTGCAAGGTGTGTCTGCCACAAACGATATCGCTACACCTCATTACAAGTCAAACTCATCAGGAGCCGCTGACGAGCGTTGAAAAACCTGTTGCCGTGCGTGGAACAGAGTAAATCAAAACGTGGGATGTTACCAAGCGGAGCAATTGCGCTTCATCGATCAGTTGTCGCAACCACCAAAAAACATTACTCCCGTTCGACCGAGAGCTAATCTGTCTCTCGTCGCTAAAGCTGTAAGCGTGGCTGATGGTGAGCTAATAAAGAACAGATTGGGCACTAGCAAGTTGATCTACTTCTGGTGTATTTCTGGAAAACAGATTGTGCCGTATGTATCTAAGATAAATATCAATTTATATCCATAGGATCTAATGATTAATCGCTTTGTCAATTTCATTTTTATTAATTTTTTTACCTCAGCAACTAACTTGATATTTACTGTATTAATCAGCACTATAATCTGCAACTATTTGTAGGAAGGAGGAGTAAGCAATGAATTTTCCATACTTGAAATTAGCAATAGTCCTTTGAAATCACCATCATATTTGATAGATACAGGGTAGTAGTCTACTAACCCAAAAATGCGCTTGTGAGGATTGGATAAAGGTTAAAGGGGAAAGGATAAAACACCTTTACCCATTACCCTTTAACCTGCCAATTTACGAAAACGAACTATTTATATGAGAAAAATAAATGTAATATTATTTAAACTTTTTTAAGTGTTAACTCTGTTCCTGAATAAAATAAAATTAACTAGTAATTAAATCTTTGAAGCAAATTTTTCTTACTCCCAAACCCAATAAGTTTTCAATTCCTTTATCTTCAAAAAATTGACTAAATAAGTATAAAGGTCT
>NZ_JACJQM010000411.1:0-1831 GCF_014696655.1 Nostoc sp. FACHB-888
ACAAAACTTTGTATTCTTCATTTTCAAACTACTGCACTTGCTACCCTTCCCAATCCACCAACACCCCATCCACGCAAGCAATTCCCCATTGCGGAAACTTCACCAATAGTTTTTTGATCACAATCTGCTTTCGCCGGATCATCATTCCAGCATTCCTGCAAGAAGTCAAAACCCGGATTCTGCCCTGAATTTCCCGCAACTTTCAGTTTCTGCATCCGCTCCGGTCGCATATTTAACCTCGCAACAATTGCCTATGTGACCATTTTTCAGAATTTACGAAGGGCACGGCGGAACCTTCTCTACGAGATGCTGCGCGATCGCCCTCATTCACTGCTTTGACTTCTACATGGGACAAGTGATAGTTGCGGTGAGGGTAGCAACATCGCACACCTGTATATTCAAATAATTGCTGTGAAGAACTAGTTTCAGATTTAAGAGTTGAAAAAACGGTAGAGCAATTAACAATCTACCGTTTTTTATATATGTTGAATGCGGTACTCAAAAGTCAAGTGATATTTTTCCTTGCTTTCTTGTCTTGGTGAATTTTGAGTATTTATTTCTCCATAGGTGTTAATTTTAAAGGATACAATGGCTCCGAGCCATTTAATTGCCAAATTCTAAATACTAATACAGCAGCTACAGTTAACCACACACAAGAAAATGATAAAGTCATTCCTGCTAGAGGATTAGTTTGCCAATAAATTGCCGTCACCACTACAGCAGATAACCAAGGGCCTAGAATAACTACAGGGACAGCAGCACCTAATCTCCGTTCTACAGTAAAAATTGTATTCCAAGTATCCCCTAAAGCTAGATGTACCACAAATAAAATTAAAGGTAGCACTAAAAATTGATGATTCATCTGCTGCCAAACCAATAGAGAAGAAATTACCCGCAAAACCGCGATTATCATCCAAACGATGGGAAATACTAAAGGTGGAGGAGACCATCTTGGTCTGATTACCTGATCATAAGTCTGACGAGAACGAGTATTCTCTAAAAGAGAAAAAATTCGGGAACGGATACTTAATATAGCAAAAAATAATCCGGTAAATAAAGTGCTAAACCAACTGGGAAAAGAAGAATTATTATCAATCAGAATTACTAATTTTCCCATGCCCAGCAACACGAGAATCATAACTACGATTTGCAGAATAGTCCCTAATGTATAAACTAAAACTGCTCTCATATCTAGTTCTTGTACCGTAGCTATTGATGAATTTGGATACCGTTGTTGATTACCAGTTTTTACCCCCATCACTGTATTGACAAACTTTTCAAGTATTCCTAAATTATTGGATTCATTCATAATTAAGAGATTGAGCGTAGTTTTAATTATTAGCAATTAGTCATTATATATGATAACTTAACGGTTACAAATAATGTTTTTTCAGAGCGTAAATAAAAATAAATGGCGGCAAAAAAGATGAATTCACCAGAGACTGTTAGACTTACCTAGTGGCTTGCTAGAATTTGATGGGAATTTCTGATTATTTTGGAGATGTATTAACGGGACTTAGACAAAAATCAAGCCTAAATGTAACCCAAACTAGCTTTGTAAGCAGCAAACACGTCACGATTTAAGTTCAACCAATCAATAAATCGACTCATATATGGCTGTTCTGAACGCATCTATTACTTCAGTAAAAGTGTTTAAATTGCTTCTAGTCTCAATCCAATGGCATTTGCATTTAAACGACAATTATGAGTAACCCTCTTTCCTATCCCGAAGATCCAGGCTTCCATTCATCTATTCAGGAGAATCTAAAACAGCTTTCTGCTCAGTTGGGATCTCCTTTGTCCGAATTAGCCGTCATGGAAATATACCAGA
>NZ_JACJQM010000412.1:0-1830 GCF_014696655.1 Nostoc sp. FACHB-888
AGATGCAGCTAAGGATCGTAATTATGTGAATGATTGTTATGAATTAGTTCATAACCAAATGCAAGAAGAGCTAAATCAATTGGTTATAGATACTCAAAAATCCCCATAGAATCAAAATATTTCAAAAAAATATGTAAACAGTCTGGGAAAATCTTATTTATGGAAATTGCATAAAAACAAGCTTTAACAATAGTTACATCAGTGATATAGCAATCCTATCGCTGGCTAATTCCCCGATTTAGCTGCAAATCCAGTTAAGACTGCGGATTTTGCCGAAGCCCTAACAAATTTCCGTCAATATCCTTGAAGGTGGATAATTGCACTCCGTGACCGACATCTGTAATTGGCCCAACTGAAACTCCTTTTTCAGTCAAGCTTTGACGAGCAGTAACTATATCATTGACAACAAAGGTATTAACGGTATTACCTGGTTCAACTAAGTTACTCAAGTTCAATCCGATTGCAAAGCGTGGAATATCAGAAAAACTAAATTGTCTCCAGCTAGGTGTGTCATATTCTTCTTGAGGAACTAACCCAAGCTTGGACTTGTACCACTCGGCACTAGCTTCGAGATTAGTAACGTCTAGTTTAGTAACAAAACTATATTCGCCAAAAGTGTTTTTTAATGTCATATTCTACTGTGCTAATCCAGAACTTTTGTAATATGGCTATTATAAGCTTTTTAGCAATTGAGGAGAAGAAAGAATAAAATCGCTCAGAAGCTTGTTCTTTTTCTTGATTCATATATCTCACTGCCTGCAAGATGTAACTCAACTACTCAATCGACCTTGTTCGACTAGTAATATAACTAGTGTCAGATGTGAATCAGACAATTTAGTAAGCGATTAGTTCGCACGAGCGACTCATTGATACACAATTGCACTGAAGAATCAGACGTAACATCCAGTCTCAACATTTCTACGCCTGGTGAAGCTGGATGTTCTTTGCTGCTCGTACCAAAAACACAATAAGGTACAGCAGCGAGTTTTTGAGCAATTAACTGCCCAAATCCAGATGATGCACCTGTAACTAGCACGACCTTTTTATCAGTCATCTGTTTTCCTTTTTAGAATATAAATACGATTTCATATAACGTTTTATAGCTAAAGAAAAATTTGATTTTTGTATCAATTTATCTGTTCTACACTAGCTTAAGTGCAGAACAGCTAAATGATACTTGGTGAAACTTTTAAAATATCCTCTTAAACTAAATTAAAATTTCCCACTACTTAGAAAGTGTAAAATATGTTGAGAGGTGATTTTTGGCTGTTCAATTTGAGGGGTATGACCGCAATTTTTGAGCAATATTAGTTGAGAGTTGACAATAGATTGCTGAAATTTTTCTGCATCTTCAGATGGCAGCATATCATCAGCTTCTCCCCATAAAATAAGTGTTGGTTTATCAACTTGGGCAATTCTATTTGCTAATTCACTATAACCACCAGATTTTACATAAGAAATCATGGCATCGTTCCAACCAGGCATTTCTTGGTGTAACATGGCGCATTGAATAGCCAAAAGTATTTTGGCATCTAAATTAGGTAACTTACTACATAAATTTAATGCTAAAATGTGGCGTTGACGTAGATATTCTA
The DNA here is from genome assembly GCF_014696655.1 of Nostoc sp. FACHB-888. Lineage (NCBI taxonomy): Bacteria > Bacillati > Cyanobacteriota > Cyanophyceae > Nostocales > Nostocaceae > Nostoc > Nostoc sp. FACHB-888. The sequence goes on from NZ_JACJQM010000412.1 coordinate 1,596, forward strand.
CAGCCAAAAAGTCAAAAGGAGGAAACAAGTATTTGGTAAAGACGGGAGAATTAGTGTAACCTAAACTATTAATCAATACTAGTGATTTTACAACTTGAGGGTAAGTGAGAGTAAAATCAATTGCAGTTGCACCCCCCATTGATGCACCTACTAGTATTATCGGTCTGTTGATTAAAGTTTTCCAAAAATCGTAAAGATGAATTTTAATTGTAGTTGGACTGTAATTTATTTCTCT
>NZ_JACJQM010000413.1:0-1815 GCF_014696655.1 Nostoc sp. FACHB-888
GAGTAGTTAAAGCCCTGCGAAAACCAGTCTCCAAGCTGGATTTATCGCCTTTTCCCGCACCCTCTTGACAAAAGTGCAATCACTCTAACCTCTCACTGATGATCTCTGAATGCAATTGAACACTTGATATTCCATCTGATATTGCATGATGTAATGTTATCAATAAATAATTTAATTGACTATTAGGAAAAGTAATTAACACTGTACGTATTAGACATTTATCACTAAAAATAGGCTGATTTAATTCTTCCAAAACAACTTCTTGCCATTGTTCGATAGACTGCTTAGGAACTACACGTAATGGAATTTTTATTGCTCCAAAAACAAAGCGAAGACTATTTAAACTACCAACAATACAAGAATTTAGGCGTAAGTGGCGAGTCTGAATTAAGTCAAGAGCTTGTCTAACTATTTCTTCTTTCAAGCCGCCCTGAATACGGCTAATCGTTACTATATTAAAAGAACCAGCACAACGATTTATAATTTCCATGCCTTGCTCAGTTGCAGCAAGCTTTCTATTCCCTGTCATGATTAGTTAATTTTAAAATATATAGAATACTATAGTATTAGAATTTTTCTACAAATGTTGTACACGCTACTAACTGGTCTACAGACCAATCAGTATTAACAGTGAGAAAACTTTGAACCCGCAGAAAATTGGCGCAAGTATAATAGTGGCTTTCCTTGGGATCTGCCTTTATATCAATTACATAAACAAAACAGTAAGAGAGGGTTGCTGTTGTTTGATGTTTTTAATAGAGTGGCTGGCAAAAATATCTTTACCAGAGCAAGGCGCACCGACAATCAAGGTATGCCGTAGTGATGACGAAAAGTTAAGAACTGATTGCATATTTTTCTCCAAATTTTAATTTTGATTAGTATTGCAAGCGTCGAATTTGTACTTAAGATGTGAATTTTGGAGTAATCTTTCAATTCCTAAGCGGATTAAATCTGGTGGAACTCCGTCTAATTTCAACTCGGTTTGGATAAACTCATCAATGGAATTGGCTTTCGTCTTCTCCAAAAGCGCCAACATCTGTTGAGCTTGGGTTGTTAGTGTGCTTGACTCCTTAGTTCCAGCTTGAGAGGTTTGCTTATTACTTGGTGCAGAGTCAATAAAGTTTTTGGTATCCCGGTCATAACCAGAGAAATTCTTTAACAGAGGCATTGGTATCCATTCATTGATGCCGCCGTAATAAACCGCTCGACCAACTGGTGATTGTGCAGCAATCTCCATCACTTGGGTTGAGGTAATCTTGCGATCGCTGGGGATGAGTTGAGTGGCAATCATGGCATTGTAAGCTGGGACGTTATCAGGATGAACCAACGCCACAGACGTTAACTGGGATCGCAGTCCGCCAGAAATGCCCAAGTCATCAGTGTGAGGGTTCTGCACGACAATCCAGAAATGCCAACCGGAACTATCACCGCAAGAACAGTAAGAGATGATTTTGTCCTTGAGCCAGCCAATTTCACCCTTGGTATTTTTAAATTTGGAACAAACAGCCGTTCCTTCATCCAAAATAATCAGCTTGGAACCAGAGATATTTTGAAATTCGGTAAAGCATTCTTTGACCCATAAGACTGCTTCGACCGGGGACATTTCTAGGATTTTAGCCCGTTTAAAAGTATCAACACGACCTTTGAAATAACCGGTTTCTTTCTCGTCACCTTTTGGGTCAATATAAAAGATGTGTATGCCAGGATGTAGTCGCTTGATAGCGTCGATTGCATTGCTAATGGTGATACCCTTGCCAGAACCAGGGACACCAACCCACAGCATATTGGTAACTTTTTTAGCAATGTGAGCGATTA
>NZ_JACJQM010000414.1:0-1789 GCF_014696655.1 Nostoc sp. FACHB-888
TCGAATTCTTGTGTTGATGTACAGTCCCCCATTTATTCGCGAGTCATAGTCGCGAATAAACTGGTCTTTTCACTCTCTTTTTGCAAAATTGGGATGCTCCCCAATCTGAGGGAGTTTTGCCGTGGCTTCTAGCAAATGGCTGGAACTATGACGATGAATCTTGTTTGATTGCAAATATTGTCGATGAGTCTACAAGCCTTGATGAAGTTTGGGAATCAGACGAGTTTGATTTTAAGGCTCTGCCTGATGAAGATCAGGAAAAACTTCACCAGATTTTCGAGCATTTATATCTGTAATCTTCTGTCACTCTCAATCAATAATTAACACAAAGGTAACGAATTATCCGTGAAAAACTCTCCAGTCACATTTAATCAGTCTGACTGGAGAGAAAAATCGATTCCACAACAAATTATGGCACACTTCACTGCTAATAAGATGGAATTAAATTTGATTAAAGTTTACGACCCAACGCTGTTAAGCTCCTCAAAAGTTTACCAAATCAACGGTACGCTTTCCCGATATTTGGGTGATGAAGGTAGTATACAACATCCGCAGTATCTATTTGTACCTCTGCCAAATCAAAGAAAAAAAGCCAGCTTTCGACTAAACCGAAACAAATTAATGACTCGCTGTTATGAGGTCGAAGGCATGGTCTATGAGAAGCCTGGGGTACAGGATAATTCACAGCAACTTCAGCTATTTTGAGCCATGTCAACATATAAACCACCAGTCATCAAAAGACACATTAGGTTACAAAAAAGCTCTAAAAAAGTAATCTATAGGGCTACTAAAGACATTCAAATAGTCACAAAGAAAGCTTCGCTTAATCGAAAGTGAAAAATATTGATTGAGGTGAATAATGATGGTACAAACAATCGACAACACTATCGCTGCAAATTTTCTAACTGATGCAGTAGTTGAACGTCACAACTTTTCACAGTTAAATAAAACTCGTATTCGCTTCCGTATCCAGCTAAAGAAAAGTACAAAATCTGCCGCTCCCAAATGGGCAGATGTACTAAAGGCTGAAGTCTCTGAAATAGAATCAGACCTCGTTAAAGTCACAAATTCCGAAGTCGGTTTGCGGGGTATTAAGGTATTCAAAAAGCTAGATGAAGCTGCTGCCCAACTGAGGCAAGAAATTGCTTCGGTTCAGGAGTGGATGAGCAGTGATACTGGTGATTGGATTTGTCCAATTGACTTGGCTCCACTTGTGTGGAGTCAACTACTCAATATCAGAGATAATGTTGCTCCCACTCTCAGGAATCAATTAAAAGCTGATTATGAGGCAGGACTACTTGATTACCAAAAGAGAATTGACCAATTCCTCTCGCTCAACGCTTGGGAATTATCTTTAGATAAGCAAGAATCAGTCAAAGCTAACTTAATAATGGCTTTTCCTACTCTTACTGATTTATAGGACTAATATTTGATTTCTGAAAAAGCTCCGTACATTTGAAGAGTGGCAAAATCAAAGGTAGTGTGTTGGATAAACCACTCAAACATCCACTTCAGACGAGAGAAGGAAGGAATCAAAGCACAGAAACGCCGCACCCATGTTTTAGCTTGTAACCAAATATCCTCAATAGGATTTTGCGATGGGCAATTAGGAGCAAAACGGACGCAGTGAATTTTCCATCGCTCTGGTGGCAAACCTTCATTTACCTCACCGAAAAAGCCTTGAACAACATGAGAACGATGGTAAGAAGCACCATCCCAAAAAAGAAGTAATCGTTGGTTCGGGGACTGGTCTAATAAATAACGTAGATAATCAATAGTATTGTCAGAA
>NZ_JACJQM010000415.1:0-1772 GCF_014696655.1 Nostoc sp. FACHB-888
CTTTTCAGAGCGGATAATCCCATAGATGTCTTGCACAACACGACCTACAAAAACTCTCAAGTTTTGACAACAGGTGAAATATTCATTAACAAAGCTAATGACGTAGATGTAGAGAACAGTATCTTTTTCGGCAAAGGTGGACAACCCATTAACCCGATCTCCAATTCTACAGGTTTCTCTTTTGAAGATAACCTTGTTTACAATGGCAGTTTCAAAAATACAGGAAGCGGAAGCGGTAACATCATTGGGCAAGACCCTTTATTTGTTAACCCAGCAAGCGGTAACTTTGATTTGCAAGCCTTAAGCCCTGCAATTATCGGAGGAACAACATTAGGAATTATTGATTAGAGAGTAATTTAGATTTATTGCTCCCCTTAAAATTTATGGCAAAGTACTACATTTCTGGAATAGCTAATATATGGTATTGGATTGATTTTCGTCAAAGTATTCTTTCAGTGGTGCAAAATCTAAAAGGCAACAAAAAAACTATCCTTCATACAGGTTAGGGCATAGATAAAAAATACTATATTCCATGCTCTAGTGATTATTCTCGATAATACCAGTTTCCATAAAAGAAAAGATATCTTAGTTTCTCATTCAGCAAAGCTTATTCACAAGCAAAAAGCGAAATTGTTTAATAAAAAATAGATTTGAGTTATATATCGCCGCCTCAAATATTTTAAGCGCATGATGCAATATGTTCAGTAACGAGGTTTGATAAAACTGCTATTAACTCATCTGGATCAAATGGTTTTGTCAGGTATGTAGAAAAACCTGCATTTAGAACCAGATGACGCGTTTCATCTGACGTACACGTTGTCAAAGCTATGGCGGGAATTCCCTTGATTTTTTGAGTGAGATTTCTAATTTGGCGAATTAGCGAATAACCATCCTCAACTGGCATCTGGATATCGCAGATAAGAATGTTTGCTTGCAATAGCTTGATTACATTGAAAGCTTCATAGGCTGAAGTTACAGCCGTTACTTGTACATTATACTGTTCAAGGATAAACTGAATTAATTCCAGGTGATCCAGATTGTCATCTACTACTAACACCCGCAATCCTTTCAAGGTTTGTAGATAATTCATCATTAATTAGTAAACTTTTTGGCTATGAAGCTTGCTCACAATGTAGCTGCTTTATATCAGCTTAACATCATGTCATCTACCATAAGGCATAAACTCAAAACCTTTCTTAAGATATTAGACCAAGCTTATACAAGTGTTATCCAAACATTAAAGCTCAGTTAAGGTTAAAAGTAGTCAAGGCGTATTTTGCCGCCATGCGTCGTCTGAAAATCATATTTCAAAAAACTCTTTTATCACTTTGTTGTTATAGGACTGTAAGCGTGATCGCACTTACCAAGATACTGCTTGCTGCGTAAGCGCTCCAGTAACTTCTACTACCGAAAGTAAATCGATCAACACTGCCCTCAATGCCAGCCGATGACGTATTAACTAAATTGCCAAAGTACAAGTAATAACTTAGTTATTTTCAAGTATCTAAAGATAGTTACATTAGAAGATTTATTCAATAACACTATCCTTAGATAGATATTTTATCTACCTGGGTCTTTTTTTTCACAAGCTCATGAAAGCTATTTGCAGGCGATGTTCCGTGATAGTTATGAAAAACATTTCTGTTTGTTTACAGAGATAAGTTTCTCAGTATTTATTTAAATACAAGCGCACACTAAATCTTTGAGATCCCAATGCATACCCAGGAATCAACCAATTATTTTACCAAAGTAAAAATTGGTCAGACTTATCG
>NZ_JACJQM010000416.1:0-1758 GCF_014696655.1 Nostoc sp. FACHB-888
GTGATGTTTTTTCTGTCAGACGTTCCGCGATTACAACTATCGCTATAAATACCCCAGGCATCAATCTTTTTAGTTATCTCACCCCATTCAGATTAAGAAAACCAATCATTATAACACAAAATCAATTCTGCAAGAGGTCTAATCTCTACCTGTAGAGGTTGATATTGGGATCTTAAAGTAAAATCTTTTAAAATCTCGAAATAAACCTTGATAAAATATCCATCGGTAGCTGGATTTATAAATAGTTTCAATCTCTGTTTTTTCATTCATTTTCTCCAGCTTGTGCATAGTTGATGAAGAAATTGAATCTCCTACAAAATCTAAATCAAAAATTGAAATAATATCTGTTCTCAAATAATTCATAAATTTATTATATCTTTATCGTCACCTTTTATACCACATAACGGATAATTTATCGTATACGTAAGCAAAGCATAAAAAACTATCTACACCACAGTTAATGAAGACGGCGTTCTCAACAACTACACAACTGAACCGCAGGTATACTGCGCTGAGTACCCGGCAATTTGGGAACAACGCAAATACGTTTTACAGGGTGTGTTCGCTACATTACTTGTTACTAGGCGTAGATATGGCGTAGTTACGCTATATCTACGCCTATTAAAGACTCAAATCTTCCTCCTGCTGTTGCTGATTCTGTTGTTTTAACTGCTGTCCATAATCTATAAGCTGCTGATTCCAATCGTCAGCTTTGCACTTGAGTCGCTTGGACTGTGGCAGTAGTTCCTTGGTAGCCCGTGCAGCTGCATTACCAAAATCGTCCGAGTCAAAAGCCACTCGTAAATTAGGAATATGCTGCAATTGCTCTACTGGTAAGCTTTTGGGATTATCTACCGCCATGTACAAAGTTCTATTGGGTGGCACGTCGCCTCTTTGCTGATATTCCAGCATGGCAAAAGACACGGCATCAATGGGCGATTTCAAAAGCACCACTTTCTCTACAGGATCTGTTGGCTGTCCGCCTAAGCGGAAGTGAAACCAGCCCTCACGCCTAACTGTTCCTTTCTCGTAGCCCTTAAACGTGTTGTTCTCGCCCCGTGTTCCCCGCAGGAATGCTCCTAATGCCTGGGGTTCTTCGCCAAGATTCCGCATGACGAACACAGCGTTTTGCTGATCATCAGCGTAAACTAACCCCCTTTTATGCAGAAGTTCCACAAAGTTTGATGGTATCCCCCGTTTCTGGGTCAGGTAGTTGGAGACAGAAGACCACTTGCTTTTTTCCTCAACAGGTAGCTGAAACGGGGTTCGTGGTTCTAACTGGATAATTTCAGCAGCCACTGTTTTAGCTTTAGCGATCGCTGCTCGTTCTGCCCCAGCTTCCCCAAATCGCTCATGCAACCAGACGACCGCCTGCCGTAGATTGCACTGGTTAACGTGCATCACCAAATCAATTGCACCGCCTCCGCCTTTCTGTTCAGCAGGGGCGAAGTCGTAAAACTTGGGCCCATCTATATTAATGATGTGTCCGTGACCCTTCCATTTTCCTTGGCTATTGTGTAGCCCCAATTCCCAGGCCACATCCTCTAAAGCCAAGTCGCGCAGTTGTTGGGTTTTCAATTCCAGCTCGCGCACAATTTCTTCTAGCCGTTGTCGTTCCTTCTCGCTGGCCCTAGCCCGTTGCTCTGCACTCTCTAGGCGCTCCTGCATGAAAGCGCGGTCAGCCAGTTGGTGGTTGAGGACATGGAATTGGTGATCATTCTGAATCCGGGCAACGTAATTTGTAGCTGATTCAAAAGG
>NZ_JACJQM010000417.1:0-1733 GCF_014696655.1 Nostoc sp. FACHB-888
GAATGGCACTAAGAAAAGCCGAAACACTTGTGGGTTAAGCAGTTTGCAATTGTTTACGTAATTCATTCCGGGGTTTGGTCATTAAGGGGTAAGCTTTAGGGCGGCGTTTCCGAACTCGTGGTTCATTTCTAGCAGGGCGGTCAGGAACAGCCTTGTGAACAATAACTTTTAGCAAAGTGCGATAAAGTTGGTGACATTGTGTTAGAGAAGCTGCTAAAAATTCCGGAATAAAGTTATTGAAATGATGGCGAGTACCTTGTAACGATAAACGTAATGCAGGAGTACCGTAAGTAGTGCCTGCCGACCACATCAAGCTGCGAAGTAGATTATAAGCAAGCAAATAAATATAAATTTCTTTGCGTACCATAGAGGGAGTTTTACATCGTAAAACATCCATTCCCAAAGTAGTCTTAAGATGTCTTAAATCTAGTTCAACCTGCCAACGCTGGTAGTAAAGTTGGACTATTTTCAAAGTGGGATAGGTTGTTGTATCTAATAAAGTGGTAATTAAGCTGACTCGCTCTGTACGAAAACCTGGAATAATAATGTAGTAGTAAATTTCCCGCACAGTCAAGCTAAGAGGTAGAGCAGCAAATTCTGATTCAGTTAATCCTTGTGGACATTTTTTAGGTTTATGCCAAGTTACTAACTTGTCACAGTCTCCAACAATTTTACCTTTACGCATAGACGTTGTTCGAGCTTGATGTTTACGGAATACTGCATCACAATTCAGGTTTTTAATAGTAACCATGTCAGCGTAAGCACAAAAAGCTCTATCTCCTAAAAGGATATCCAAGGGATTAAGGAACTGATACAATCTCCTAGCTAGTTTAATATCATGAATGTTCAAAACATCGATAACTAAAGCAACAGCGGCTCCTGTAGCTAAACTGAATATCACACCAATTTTGGCAATTGGAAACCCACATCCAGCCTTTTGACTCTTTGGTTGAGGGTAGCATGATTGGTTTTCCACAGTGTCAGGCATTGACACGCTTGAACCGTCTATTACTTTCACATCTCGACCACACCACAAATATTCTGCTGTCACTTTTTCTGATAAACTCTCTGCCGCCTTACCAAAAAGTTTTTCTAATAATTTTTCTGGCAACCTGGCTCTGGCTTGACAATAAGCACTTGTATCACTTGAGGGAATTTCTACTCCTTGCCCTGCCAAATAAGCAATTATTTTACTCACAGCGTTATGACAACTCTTATCATTATCCAAAACCTGAGATAAAAATGCCCACAGCGTTACTATTGGGTCAAATAATCGTCTCTTATACCTAATTTTTAGTTCATCAAGAGCTTGCACGATTACAGACTCTGGTAACAGTTCTTTAAAAGGTAATCCCAAACTTTGATTAAATTTATCTTTGAGAATTTGTACTCGGAGTGTCACAGTAGTAGTGGTTATTTTGCTTGCTCGTCTCAAGAAAGTATTTCATGAACGAGTAAGCTTTTCTAACTAAAAACTTTAGAAAACCCGTACATCTCATTCCACTGTCTCTGGCAGGGACAGCGATGGCGTACCCGCTTTTTCCGGAGGCGATCGCAACAAGGCGGGCAGTTACGCCGTGAAACATTGTGGGCACTTAACGTTCATTCTGCGAGCGATCGCACCTTTGCATCCTGGACTTTCGCCTGTCCCATACCAAGACCTTCACTGTTCAATAGCTTTAAAATCTGTACCGCTTATCCTGCATCGCTTAGAGCTTTTCTTAGTGCCATTC
>NZ_JACJQM010000418.1:0-1724 GCF_014696655.1 Nostoc sp. FACHB-888
TCCCAAAGCTTACCCATTAATGAAACAACCTAGAAATCAATTACGCCGTCAATTACAGACTGCTTAATTTAACTATATCTTGGCTTATTTCAGTGCCATTCCCCTCACTACTGCTGCAACTGTTGGTTTTGACCCGAAAGCATTTTTAGACGAATTAGGAGTGCCGACATCAGAAAAAAAGTCGAAACGACCTGCGACAATTCAGGATCTGAAAAATTTGACACGCTCTTTGTTGAGCGAGAAATTCCAATCTCCAGCTTAAAATGGCGCAACTTCTTCAAGGAGAATCTTTTCGGATTCTCAATCATTTTTTTTCTAGTTTGCATTGGGCTGTCTGTTTATATTCGTGTTGCTAATGCACCGCCACCCCAGACAACACAAAGTATCGACGGGCAACAACCGTAAAATATTCCGGCTGAGTGGCAATGAAATACCAGAAGCAAGCGATGTTGGGATTATTGGGCATGGGGTTAATTGCAAGTCCTTGGTTATCGCAACTGCCAGCCCAATTCAAGACTTACAACAGTGGCATCACGATTCGAGAGTCTGAAGAACTAGAACGCATTAAAGCCGAGCAAAGGGCAGCGACCGCCGACAAAATTAACTCTCTTGGAGTTACGCCCTCATTCAGTAAGTTACGAATCAGGAACTATCTAGACTCGAAGAAACGTAACCCTAGACCTGATCTACCGGTTATTTAGAAGATGAAACAGTTTTTGTGTATGACTCAACTGGTTTATGTATTGGACGCATTGAACAGAGGCAATGGCGGTGGAAGTATAGATTCAAAAACGCTTGTAAGAATTCACCACTACTTGAAGATTCACCCAATTGATTTATGAAATATCTCACTCCAAACAAATCTAATTCACAACGAAACCCAGAACCATCACCACAAGGAGAGCCGAAAAAAGGAGGGAGTGACTACTTAGAATTATTAGCTCGCTGGATTGTGGCATTAATCTCACTGCCAGTTATCTTTATCTCACATATCATTGCTCAATTCGTTACCCCAGGCACACCCGGATACAAGCTGGTTGGTGCAATTGGTTTCTGGATTGGTACACTCCTTTCTACTGATAGCATCTGGCAAGTTTTATTCCAGGGAAAACCGATTTTTCCTTGGTTTGAAACTGAATGGATTGGCTCGTTTGGTTGGTTACAACTTCTATTTAATCCCTTGTTTTGGATTAGCTTCGGTATCTCTGCACTTGTTCAAGTCATGCAAGCTCGGACATTGCGTGGTAAAGAACCACAACAGGCCAAGAACGAGTTTGAGGAATCCAAACAATACACACTCGGTAGTAAACCGAATGGGAATATCGATTTGACTGTCGCACTCTGGGGCGATTACAAGAGGGCTGGCATGAAAGAACGTCATACAGGTGGAGCGATCGCACTGTTTTTCTGGGTTTTGGATCTGACTACTACCTTCGTTGGTCGTAATCCCTTTCGCTACACGAACCCTGGTGTGATCTTGGCTTGCTTTGCTTACAACGTAGTTTCAATGATGGCAGGCGAGATTGGTTACAGCATTTGGAAATTAACTAAGTAAGAGGAATTCACATGCAGCAACAAATACCAATGCTAGGAACTAAAGAGACGGCACTTTTACGTGACGATTACCCCAGCATTGAGTATTTGGAAGCTGGGAATACCGCCTCTTGGTTACAAGAGCGTCAAGATCAGTTATTAGTCCGCGCCAAAGATGAGCGTAATGGCAT
>NZ_JACJQM010000419.1:0-1721 GCF_014696655.1 Nostoc sp. FACHB-888
TCACCAAGTGCTGATTTAGATAACTTTGTGCAGAGATATACAAACTTTCCCAAATCTCTTGATTGCGGCTGATTTTTGTACCGACTGTATTCCCTGCTGTTTTCTCCGACACCAAGTATTTACGGAAATAGTTCGTCCACAAGTGTTGGAGAAAATCTTCAGCAAATTCGTTAAACGGCAGAATCCATTTATAGTCCTTGTCTAGAAACACCCGATAGGACGCAATTATCGGTAATGCAAGGTCGGTTGGCGCACCAAACCCGAATGAATACTTGCTGTCAGGCAACAACGTAGTTTTACGTATATCTATTGATGCTAAATCGTTGCTACCCTTTCTTCTGGGGCTGCTGATATGGTCTTGAATAATTTCGTACAATCTTTGCTCTATCCATAAAGCCTGAGAAAGCAGAGGCAGTAAAGCGGTTAATCGTTCCCTTTCTGCGTCTGTGATGTTACTTGGAAGACTCATCCCTACTGGGTGTTTGGTTCGTTTATTGCTGTCGGGGTTGTATTTCTTTCTGTCGAGGCAGTAAAGCAGCTTGAGCAAATGTGTGACATTGCACTGAGCGTTTCTGGGAGCGCCGCTTTGGTTTTGGTAATAGGCAATGCGGAATTTTCTATCTTCTGCTCTCTCTAACTGGACTAAATACTGCTTGATGAATTTGTAATCACCCCTGGCGTTGACTTTGGAGCGAGAATCTACTGGCGTTGTGGTGTTGGAGGCCAGGGCTATATCTTTGGCTGATTCTTCAGTCAGTCCAATGTGAATCGTAATTTTTACTCTGACTTCGGTTAAATCATATTTGTAATTTTTCGCTTGCTCAAATGCTAAAACTGTATGGCCACCGTTAATAATCCCATCGCTACCCCCCTCGTTAGCTTCTAATATCTCCAGTTCTAGCTCGGTTTTATTTCTGTTGGGCTTAACTTTATTGGCTGACAGGACGATTCCACTGTGGCGGGAGAAGAATTTTTCGGGTTCGGTCGTTAGGGAGTCAAAGATTTGTCTGTAGGTCGCGCTTTTGCGGTTTGCTTCCCTGATGTTGGGTTCTAGTGGTAGGTCTGTTGGGAAGCTGTCTACATGGGCTGTGGCAATAATGCAATTGGGGTTGGCTTGAAAATAGTTATCTATCTTGATGTTCCAAGTCTTGGGCATACTTTATTTGATTTCTTGGTCAGTGGAATTTCTATGTTAACCAAAACCCTGACCCTGATATTGCTTTCTTGACACGCTAAGTACCCTTGGAGATTGGACTACAACATATCTCAGCATCTGGGTAGTCAAATTATTTGAACCTGCGGTAGAGCTGACATGCCTGAAAAGCCGAAATGAAAAGCAACATTATGGCTAATTTGTACAATGTCTAAATCCTAGTTTAGATAAAGAGTACTTAAAACCTTTGATTTTTAGGTACTCTTTTTACGGAAAGCTCTTTGTAACTATCAAATAACAATCTAATTGCTGCATATAGCTTACAAAAACTAACTTAAGATAGACTATTATTCATACTTAAGTTGGTTGCAAAAAGTGCTAATGTTAAAAAGTTTTCTAGAACATTTATAACTAGGCTTGATCACTTGGTTTCACTTAGAACATATTTATACTTATTCTCATTATGGGAATGGCTGCTTTACTAATATTCAGCAAGCGCAACTGCACAGTATCATGACTACTACCAAGATTCATTCAGTTGTCTGTATTCAGTCTCGTGTTTTAGCTG
>NZ_JACJQM010000042.1:0-57177 GCF_014696655.1 Nostoc sp. FACHB-888
TTGTAACTTACTAGCAGCAATTTATAACTATGAGTTAAATTTAGCAATTCCAAAATGCAAACCCTTGACTATAACATAAAAGTAATTTTGCAAGAGGTCTATTATTAAGGTATTAGGAAAATAATTACTTCCCTATTCTCAATGTCCAATCCCCGATATTCATACATATAAGCATTTATTTAGCTAACAAAAAATTTTCAAATTCTGCTGCTGGTAATGGACGACTAAATAAAAAACCTTGCATAGAATTACAGTTGTGTTGGCGCAAAAAAGCCAGTTCTGATTCCGTCTCTACACCTTCAGCTATTACATCTAGATTGAGATTGTGAGCCATTTGAATTAATGCTTGAGTAATGGCTGATTTTTGTGAATCTTTAGCAACATTATGAATAAAATAACGGTCGATTTTTAATGTATTAATTGGTAAATTTTTCAGGTAAATCAAAGAAGAGTAGCCTGTACCAAAATCATCAATTGCAATGTTTATACCCAAAGATTGCAATTTGCTCATAGTAGTGATCGCACTATTTACGTCTTGCATAATCATGCTTTCAGTTAATTCTAGCTCTAAGTCATCTGGTTCTAAGTTATTCATAGCTATAAAATTAACTATACTATGAATAAAATCTGGTTGATTAAATTCAATTACTGACAAATTAACAGCAACAGTCAAAGAATAAATTCCGGCATCACGCCAGCCTTTTATTTGTTTACATACATTTTTTAATACCCATTTACCAATTGGAACAATTAAACCCGTAGACTCTGCTAACGAAATAAATTCTGTTGGGTAAATCAGCCCTAATTCTGGGCTTTGCCAGCGTAATAAACTTTCAGCAGCTACTATTTTACCAGAAGCAATATCAATGATTGGTTGATAATAAATTTCAAATTCTTGAAAATTATGTTGTTTGATAGCCCGGTGTAAGCTAATTTCTAATAGCTGCATCTTAGGAGACAAGTTTTTAATGACACTTGCAGGAGATAAATACCTTTTTAAAGTAGCGTGCTTTTCCAATCTGTTTATAATGGCACTTAATAACTCAGCACGAGTGAAAGGCTTAGTTATATAATCATCAGCACCCATATTCATACCTTGGCGGAAGTCAGATTTGGCAGATTTTGCAGTCAGAAAAATGAAGGGAATTGTTGCAGTTCTTGGATCTTGCCGTAATATTCTTAATACGCCATAACCGTCAAGTTGTGGCATCATCATATCACAAAGAATTAAATCGGGAACTTCGGATCTAGCCAAATTTACCCCAATTCTGCCATTAGCCGCACCAATAGTTTCAAAATCTTCAGCTTCTAACAGATCCAAAATATTTTCACGAACGGCTTCTTGATCTTCTATTATTAAAATTTTGGTCATAACTTATCTCAATTCATGTTTTATTTTTATGGGATAATACCAATAATTTTTGTATATAACTTCTATATAGTTTTGGTAAATGTAAATATTTAACTTTAGTAGCTATATATATAGTTTTTTAAAACTCCCATTTCTAATCCAATGCCTAGTATATTAACGACATTAATGGCGCGGCGCGATAAAATGATTCCAATAACGGATGGAGTTCGCTAGTCCAAAAGCTAGAAGCTTCCAGCATTTCGCGCGCTTGATAGCGCATGATAGCCACAATATTTTTCCTAATAAATCATAAATCCACTGCCATATGCAGAACTCTTGCAGTTGTAAATTACTGCTGGGCTGAAGGATAGTAAGTATTGCAGATACTGTTGCTTGACAAGTAACGTCCACCATATGATTTCCCAATATGGACACTCAACTACATCTTGTGGCTGTAATTCTCCAAAGTGGAATGCTTTTTGGTTAGCTTCTAACACGATACCCTCTGTTGTCAGCAACCCGATAAACTGGCAAGAACCTTTGAAAATGGGGCTAAATCGTCCTTAACTCTCACGAAATGATACTTTTGCCTGTAAACAGGAGGTACTATCCACAGAAACTCCAATGAGGTAGGCAGGTTCGCCTTGTCGTATCTTTAAGTACTATAGCGCGTAGTAGTAACCATTTGTACTTAAGTAGTTATCTAAAGCTTTTTACTTCGATTTTCCAATATTTTGACGCTAAATAAGTAGTAATATTTAGGTTATAAACACTACAAAAGGTGTGTTAAGAATTACAAACCAGCTTATATCTAGCTAGTTGGAAATTGGCTATTGCCCAATAATCGATAGTTCTTCTCCCCCAATACGGTTCGGAAAAGAGAAAGTTATCTGTTGAGGCGAACAATTCTTAAGCAGGGGAAGAAAAAATTATTGCTCAATAACACTCTTTTGCCTTCCCTGCCTCCCCTACTCCCTCTTCACTAAGGGCGCAATTGCAACCGCCGTTCACCGTAACGTAATAGCCTTTCTATAGTTACAAGCCGATTTTCCCAAACTTTGACTTGATAAGAATTTGACTTAAGCTCTTGGCTCATCAATGCCCGAAATTGAGACTGGAAACGGGTTAGAGAGGCTCTAGCCATTAGTAGCTTGCTAGAAGAAGGGGAAGCCCCAAGCTGATTTAAAGCACTACGTAAAACTTCTGCCTGGTTATTAAAATCTGATATTGTCTTATTTGGTTTTTGTAATTGGTCATTTTGGAAAACAAATTTCCATTCTCGTTGCAGCGCAGTGTAACGAATCGCGGCAGTTTGAAAAGGCTGGCGGTGAGGAATAGGTTCAGTTGTAGTGGATGTCGTGGCTTTAACTCTACCTTGGGTGCTAATAAAGAGTTTTTGTAGCTCGTTGTTAAAGTTCTCTGCGGCAAAGAGGGCATAACCACTAACTGGCAAGTCCCTTACCAACTGGAGTTGATCGAATGCCCCAATTGTTGGTAAAGAAAGTAAGCGGATTCCTGGTAGCAACAAGGTAGATCCCAATTGTTTAGAAGCGATCCAGGGTTGGGCCAGTCGTTGGAAGCGAGAAGTATCTAGAGCATAAGTCATGGGAACAATTAAATCTACATCCCCCCGTCTTGCCCAAGTTTCCCAGTTTTGTTGAATTTTCTGAATCCGCTCTAGTTCCGGCAAAGGAAATACTGCAACCGACAAAATTAAATTCGGCTGTTTTTGTCTCAACTGCCGTGATAATTGGGCGACAAAACTATCAACTTGCTCGGTGCGAAATGTCGTCCACTTTTGCCACAAGTCTGGTTGGCTAGGGGAAATATTCACTGGATCTACAGCAGTAAGTTGCTGAAATTGCGCTCTTGCAGCTTTGCCATAGCCGTAGCTTCGACCTGCTGATGGATCTTGAAAAGGGTAGCGAATATAGTCTAGCTGTAGACCATCCACGTCATAGCGAGTAACAATTTCCTCATACAGCTTGAGCAAGTACTGCCGCACTTCGGGGTTAGCTGGGTCGAAGAATGGCTTAGTCTGACCGACGGGAATCATGTTGCCCAGGTTATCATAGTTTGCCCAATCGGGATGAGCCGCCAGTACTGGCCCTGGATAATTACTATTAACGTTGATAATCTGATTGTGCCGTTGATTGCCAGCAGCAAAAGTCCAAACCCACGCGTGTAATTCCATGTCTCGCTCATGGGCTAATTTCACCGCATCTGCCAGTGGGTCCCACCCACGAATTAATGGGTTTTGCTCTTTTGCCACTTGGCTCGGATAAATGGTATAGCCAGCGTTAACAGTTTCAAAGAAGACGGTATTAATCCCAGCTTGGGCTAGGCGATCAAAAATCTTGGACAGTCCTGCTTTGTTACCAGCACGAACAATCGTTCCCCGGTCTAACCAAACTGCTCGGATTTCTGGTTGAGCGAGTCTCTGATCAACAGGAAACTGCTGCCACAAAATCGTCTTTGCTACTAGCCACTGCTGACGAGCCAAAGCGTAGTTTTTTTGGGCAATCAATTGGGGCAAGTTTCTAGCAATTCCCCTTGCTTGTACTAAGGCTTGGTCTTTACTCATACCTAGCGCTTCCAGTTTAGTTGAAGCCAATTGCGTGGGTTGCTCTTTGACAGACTGGGAGGCGTAGGTGTCTAAATGCCTAGAGAATTGCTTTTCCTCAGATATTCCAACGCTTTCGTTAACTGCATCGGCTGACGCTGCCAAATGAGCGCTTTCTACCCGACCAATCAGATTTTCTAGCTCTTGCTGGAGAGCGATCGCTTGATTGTTGTCAATCGGCTCATTGGAGTTAGGTGCAACATCCAGACCCACTGCTTGTTCTAATTGGTCAATAGCCTCTTGGGAACTTGGAGGTTTGACTGTAGGAAGCGGTTTAGCTATGGGAGCAGTGGCAGTTTTAGGAGGAGGAGATGAGGGAGATGAGGGAGATGAACTGCCCCTCTGCTCCCCTGCCCCCTGTCTCCTCGGCGCAGCCGCCACCGTTGTAGAACAGTTTGGGGAACCTCCTGCTACTTTTTTCATGCGATTCGATGGTGCTGGCGCTGTCAAATAGTAATTGATAGCAGCTTTTAACCAGGCATTATCTAATCCGGCGGCTGTTGCTGTATCTGTTCCCCAGCGCCAGCCTAAAAAGGTGGAACGCTCAGTTGTTACTACTGCGGCAGGATTATCTTTGGAATTCCAAACAGCAGGAGATTCAGTGCCCATCTCATTAGGAATCACAACACCGCCGCGTACTTTGCCAAAAAGTTCTGTTTGATTAGCCCATTCTGAGATTTTGGTTTTTGTAGGTTTGATTTGTTCTGTTTCACTAAGGCTGAATCCCCAATAACCTCCCAAGAGCGATCGCAATAACTGACGCACTCCTGGCGATGACAGACTACCTACAGGCCCACTGGCAATCAAACGTCCTCCCTTACTCATCCATTCTTCGAGAGCGATCGCTTGGGTTGGTGTTAATGTCTCGACGTTTGGCAAAAATAATACTCGGCGATCGCCCCAATCTGCCACACTTTTTACATTATCTAGGGTAATTACACAATATTTTGCCCCCATTGCCTGTAAGCGATCGCTGATCCCTACCCATTGATTTGCATTTTCTTGGCTATGCACTACGCTCAATACAGGTTCTTCAGTTGCCGCCGTTACTGGCAAAATACTAAAACTATTTAAAATTAAAAAGTTAAAACTTAAAATGAAGAATCCGGCTTTTTTGATTTGTGAATTTGCCTTTTTATGATATTTTTCCTGATTCTTCACTACTGACTCCCCAGTGGATTATTTATTAGGTATTACTTCTTATTTATCATCCAGACTAACAATAAATTACCTCCGGAAAAAGACTGATCTTTGATCACTAAACTTGAACAAAGTTGAAAATACATTTTTTAACTAAATCTTCAACTCCAGCTACTGGAAAAATTTTTGTATTTAATCTACTAGCTAATTCCTCAATACCCATATCATCTAAAAACACTAGTTCTCCATGTTTTAACATCACATTCGGTAGCAGAATGCCATCACCTAAATCTTGCCCTTCTAAATTTAAAAGCAAATCATGACCAGTTAGTAATCCGGTTACACTGATAGATTGTCCCCAATAATCACTACATAAAGCACGCATATTTACTTCTAAACCTTCAACAGAATTTAGGCGTTTCAAAATGGGTTGAAATGCTTTTTCTACAGCGTTGCCCACTACCCAAGTCAACTTCCTCTGAGGATATACCTTTGGTGGTAGTAATTCTGCTGCAACGGTAGCGAATTGCTTAATAAATAATTGAATCGAACCAACTCCATTATCAATTTGGGGATATTCTTCATATTCAGATTCACTGGGTAATTCCTCACCTGCAATCAAAAACCACTCATCGGCTAACCAAACAACGCTTGAGGCGAATTTTTGACGAAATTGCCGCGAGAGCATTTGCACTTGGGAAATCACTTCTTGGGCTTTTTCTCTAGTAACGGGTATAAGTTCGTCTTCTGAAGGCCGAAACCGTGTCAACCCAACTGGTACAACTGCTATCGATTCCACCGTAGGCACTTCACCAGTGTGAAAGGATGCTAAATCTTTGAGAGTTTGCTCTAGATGTTTACCATCATTTATGCTAGGGCAAACAACTACTTGAGCATGAATTTGTAGTCGCCTTTGTTGAAACCACTTGAGTTGTTGCAAGATTTGCCCTGCACGCTGATTTTTTAGCAGTCTAATTCTAACTTCGGGTTCTGTAGCATGAACAGAAACATACAACGGAGACAAGCGCATTTGCTCAATTCGCTGCCATTCTCGTTCTGGCAAATTGGTTAGGGTAAGATAAGAGCCGTACAAAAAACTCAGACGGTAATCATCATCTTTCAAGTACAAGGTGGTACGTTTACCTGGTGGCTGTTGATCGATAAAGCAAAATGGACAGTGATTGTTGCACTGAATTAAGCCATCAAATAAGGCCGTTTCAAATTCTAGCCCCAAGTCTTGATCGTAATCTTTTTCGATTTCTAGGCTATGAGTTTTACCAGCAGCGTCTAAAACTTCTAATTCTAAAACTTCATCAGCACACAAAAACTGATAATCAATTAAATCACGGGGACGTGAACCATTGATAGCAACGATCGCATCACCAGCCTCAAAGCCAATCTCTGCGGCTATTGAATCTGGAAGAACCTTAGTAATTCGGGCAGGATTAATGGTACTCATTGGGTATATGGGGCATTGGGTATGGCGCATTGGCCATTAGTCATTTGCTTTGGACTCATGGCTAATGACTAATGACTATTATGTAATTATCCTTTCCAACCTGCTGTGATCGCAGCTAAAATAGCGCTGCCGAATGCTAATCTATACCAAACGAAAACTAAAGTGTTTTTGGTTGCTAAATACTTGATTAAGAATGCAATTGATAGGTAGGAAAAAATCAAGGTTGAAATAATCCCTACAATTAATAGTCCAACAATGTTATCTGGCAACTGTTGGGCTTCAAATAACTTGAAGATTTTTAAACTTTTATACAGCGTTGCAATGGTAAGAGTTGGAAACCCTAGTAAAAAGGAGAATTTCGCTGCTGTATCGCGTTCTAATCCTAAAAATAAGGCAGTCGTCAAAGTTGAGCCAGAACGAGAAACACCCGGGATTAAAGCAAGTGTTTGTCCTAATCCAACTAAAATACCATCCCGAATCTGCAATGAATTAAAATCTCGCTTGCGAGTGCCAACTTTTTCTGCCAAAGCTAGTAAAAGTGCCATGATAATTGACATTATGGCAATAATTAATGCGCTCTCTGGTAGAACGTCTTTCAAAAGAAACCCGAAAATTAAGGCAGGCATTGTTCCTACTACAATACCGACAAGAATTTTCCACTCCTCACGTTGCCAGTCTTTGTCTTTTATTGCTTCAATTCCACCTTTGACAATATTAGAAATCAGCGACCAAAAATAGCCCACAATTGCTATAACGCTGCCAAATTGAATTGCATCGACAAAATCTTTAGAACCTAGTTCTTTCCAACCAAATAGCTTTGTCACAATCAGAAGATGTGCAGTGCTGCTGATTGGCAAAAACTCTGTAATACCTTGAACAATACCCAAAATAAAAGCTTGAATAAACTCCATCAATTAATACCTTTTTCCTGCTGTAAACAATCATTCCTTAGCTGGTGATGTTAATTTATATACTTTTTGCTGCACCCAATATTATAGAAAATTCCGTTTTACCAAATCAATAACACCATCCAAGACGCTGGCCATGTTCTTACACCCACTTCAATAAGTCAACGAAATTTTGGCAATTCATCAAACTTTAATATTTAGCGGACTGATGCCATTGACTTTTTACCCGTTACATTTACCTGCCCTCTCTCTGTAGTTCTTTGTAAATGCGAACTACAGAGGAGTTCTGTAAATAAGGCAACTTGAGTGAATTAGGCTGCTACAGAATGTTTTGTTTGGTTTGCGCCAGCGCTCCTCGAAATTTCAGTATAATTACAATGCCCCGGGCAATCCCCCAGGGGGGGATTTTAAAATGTGATATCTTAAATAAAATAAAGTTTAGTAACAAATATTAAAAACTTTGATTAATAATACACTGTCTTCCTACACTGCTTCTACCCCTTCTATTGATACAGAGTTAGATTTAACTGTTACTGGGCAGAAGGGTATTAGGCAATTGGAATCTACACTCTCCTGTTCTCCGTCTCTTCCCTTATCTATTTCGGCCCGACAAACTTGGTTAGTGTTTGCGGCGGCTGTGTTTTTGGTAACAGTACCAGTATTTGTAGAAGCGCCAATAGTGCGATCGCTACCAAGCTTAAGTTTAGCGCTGGCAGCATTTTGGGTGTGGCTAAGTTTTACCTTAATGTCACGTCCTGCGACTTATGTATGGGGAGATTTACTCTTAGGATTTAGCTGGAGTTGGTTAGCAGGAGCTATTTACTGGGGCTGGTTACGTTGGGAACCTGCGTGGCATCTGCCAGTGGAGTCTATAGGATTACCGTTTGCTTGCTGGTGTTTGGCGAAGAATTGGGGCAAAGTAGGTAACTGGTTTTATTTAGGTTCTTTACTAGGTACAGTCTTAACCGACATATATTTCTATACAGCAGACTTGATGCCCTATTGGCGGCAAATTATGAGAGTAGATGCAGATGGCGCAGGGCAAATATTACATAATGCCCTGATGCAAGTACAAACACCTTGGGGACAAAGTTGGGCCATAATTCTTGCCTTAGTCCTGTTGACAGTCGGGATTTTACCTTTAGGTCTAAAGCAAAGACACTGGTATGCCTTTAGTGGGGCAGTTTTAAGCACAATTTTGGTAGACAGCCTATTTTTGTTAGCTGCGATCGCAGCGTAAAGAAGGCAGGAAGCAGGAAGTCACTAAGCGTATAGGCTTCTTTACCGAAACTTTTTCCAGCCTAGTCTACAGCACATCAAGAATGATGCTGTAGATAATAAATTAGTTAAGAAATATTACATAACAGTCCATCACCATCAAGTCTTCTTGCTAGGGTTTTCGGTATTAGCCATCGGATAATTTCGTATCTGGCTCAGAGGTAGAATCAGCCACCATAAAAAGATTTCGTCTAGCTGGAAATGCTACCAGGATAATGGATGGAACCCTATTGCAGCTATGCGGGCACTCTTCCCATAATAAAAATTTTTGGCAAAAGTATAGTCAAACCCAGTAACGGCAAATATTGTGGATATTAATACGCTGTATATTAGTTTCTGATGACTGCTGTGTTGATTAAGCTATCAGGTTTTGTCTTTGAAGTTCTGTTCGCCGGAAGCTGACGCACCCTGCGGCTTCCCGCAGAAGCGTCTACAGACTTCTATGTTTGTCCTTTGTCTTTTGTCTTTGGCGCTTTGACTGATGACTTAATGACTAATGGCTGCTGTTAGCTTAAAACTTTTGTTTCTGTTTGATGGAAAGAGGTAGAAAATTGTGAAAGGATTGGCGCGTTTATTAACAGTGTTTAGTTTGTTACTTAGTTGCTGGGGATGGCTGGGAACAACTCAGATAGCCCAAGCTGCTAGTTTCAATTTTGCTTTTCCACAAGTCCCAATTCTGGCACTTGAACGGCAGAATCGAGCAGATAAGAAGCTAGGAACCGAATTTGGTAAAAAAATTGATTTGAATAATACCAACGTCCGAGCTTTTCAACAGTTTCCAGGGCTTTATCCCACCCTGGCTAAGAAAATCATTACAAATGCTCCCTACAAAAATGTAGAGGATGTATTGGATCTTCCAGGATTGAGCGATCGCCAGAAACAAACCCTGCAAGCGAACTTGGATAAGTTCACCGTGACAGAACTAGAACCTGCCTTCAACGAGGGAGACGATCGCTTTAACAACGGCATCTACAGATAACTGCACGTTGCAGTTAATGTAGCAAATAGTAGCCCACTCCTGATTCTAGGGAGTGGGATTCTTCTATTAAAGATAAGGGGGGACAAGGAGGATAAGGAAGACAAGGAAGATCAGGGAGATTCAGATAAACAAAGTAAAACTTTTTTCTTACCCCCTGCCCCCTGCCCCCTGCCCCCTGCCCCCTGCCCCCTGCCCCCTGCCCCCTCTCCCCTCACCATTACCTTGCCTCAGATAGATATTCCTAGCCAATTTGATGTCCTAGTAGTCGGCGCTGGTGCTGCTGGACTATACACCGCGTTGTGTCTACCAGAGTCTTTGCAAGTCGGCTTGATTACCAAAGAAACTGTTGCTTTGTCTGCCAGTGATTGGGCGCAAGGTGGCATTGCCGCAGCAGTTGCCCCAGAAGATTCTCCGACGCTGCACATTGAAGATACGATGCGGGCAGGTGCGGGTTTGTGCGATCGCACTGCTGTAGAATTTCTCGCCCAACTTGCTCCTAACTGCATTCAATCCCTAGTTAACTTGGGAGTTGCTTTTGACCGTCATGGTCAAGCCTTGGCTTTAACTTTAGAAGCTGCCCATTCTCGCAACCGTGTTCTTCACGCCGCAGACACCACAGGAAGGGAAGTTACCACCACCCTCACGGCCCAAGTATTACGTCGCCAGAATATTCAAGTCATTCAGCAAGCTTTAGCTTTGAGCTTGTGGATTGAACCCGAAAGTGGTCGCTGTCAGGGAATAAGCTTGTTTTATCAAGGTGAAATCACATGGATAAAGGCTGGTGCTGTGATACTGGCAACTGGCGGCGGCGGTCAAATATTTGCCCAAACGACTAACCCGGCTGTAAGTACAGGTGATGGGGTAGCGATCGCATCTCGCGCTGGGGCTACCCTCCGCGATTTGGAATTTGTGCAATTTCACCCCACAGCCCTCACTAAACCTGGTGCCGATCACTTTTTAATTAGCGAAGCTGTACGCGGCGAGGGCGCACACCTTATCGATAATGAAGGGCGGCGTTTTGCTTTTGACTATCACCCTGCCGGTGAACTTGCACCCAGAGATGTTGTCAGTAGAGCAATTTTCAGTCATTTACAACGTACCGCCGTTGATTTGGCGACTGCCCATGTGTGGTTGGATATGCGCCCCATCCCCGCCGAGAAAATTCGTCACCGCTTTCCCAACATCATCAAAGTTTGTCAGTATTGGGGCATTGATGTCTTTCATGAACCAATTCCTGTAGCGCCTGCTGCCCATTACTGGATGGGTGGGATTGTCGCGGATCTAATGAATCGCACGAATATTCGCGGTTTGTACGCGGTGGGTGAAACCGCTAGTACTGGCGTGCATGGGGCAAATCGCCTTGCGAGTAATTCCCTGCTGGAGTGTATTGTGTTTGGGGCCCAGATGGGCAAAATTGAGTTAGAAAATATTGGGCTGCCGTCAGAAACACGATTATTACCATTACAGAAATTTAGTGCTGATCCTAGTGAGTGGCACATCCAGCAGGCACAGCTAGAAGCACTCAGGGAAAAGTTACCACGTTTAGTCTGGGAAAGTGCTGGTATTTGTCGAGAGCAATCAAGATTGGAAAGTGCGATCGCCACTGTTGAATCTTGGCAGCAAGATTTCGCTATCTTGCCTTTAAGTCAATTCTTACTTGCTTTACGTCCCGCAGAACCAGCTAGTTTTGACATACCAGATGTTGAACGGCAATTGAGACTTTGGGCAGAAACCCGGAATTTATTAGATGTGGCTGATTTAATTCTCAAAAGTGCTGCTTTTAGAACCGAAAGTCGAGGCGGACACTACCGTTTAGATTATCCTCAACCAAATCCAAATTGGCAGGTTCATACACTTGTACAAAAACATCATTGGTGGAAGTCTCCACTATTATCTTGATTAAGTTTCCCCAATAGATTTCTATTGACAACTAGACTTTTTATTGCACTTTACTATCAGCGAGTGCCGCTACCATGCTGACTGTTGGGGCCACCATAATTTGGTGGAATATACATATCTTTTATGTTTTTTAACTTTTGATCGTTAACTTTAGGAGCAATTAAACTATTGCTGCTAGTAGCCCCAAAAGTATTAGCACTTGCAATAGTGAACATACCTGTGGAAGCTGCAATTTTCGGTATTAGGATGTAAGCCCCTATACAGAATATTATAAACTTTGTGATTCGCAAATTAGCCTTCATAGGTTTTGGTAAATTTACTACTTTTTTACTTAAAAATGTATTTTTTATTTTTCTACCGTATATTTACTTATTTACTAGAAAAATAAATTTCAACTTTATTAAATTCTTACTATTAGTACTATTAGTTTAGAAGAAATGGTGGTATTGAATAGTCTTTATACTTAAGTGATATTCTTAATGTGTTGTTTTTACATCAGCCCAAAGTTAGATATGTTGATAAATGACTGTGAGGATTGTGCCTAAATCCCTATTTATTAATATGTATCTAAATCTTTTAAGTATAAACACTATGTTAAGTGAATATCGAGGCTCAGAAAAATATTAAAAATGCTGCTTTATTTGTATAATATGATTTGTATGTATTCAGTATATTTAAATAGAAAACAGCAAAATTGCTATTTTAAAAGGATTTAAAAAACTATGAAACTACGAAATACTGTAATGCCAGTAGGAAGCATAAGTATATTTTTTGGGAGTAAAAACACTTATCACAGTTAGTTTCTTAGTTGTGAGATAAAAATATTGACTAAAGTAATAAAAGTCTGAAAGCTTAAGTCTTGGCTAATTAAGCAAATTCGTAGCGATTTTTGCCCTGGTGCTTGGCACGATACATTGCTGCATCTGCTTGTTTAATCAAAGTTTCACTATCTTGACTGTTGTATGGGTAAACACTAATGCCAATACTGGCAGAAACTCGGATTGCATAGCCGTCCAAAACAATTGGCTTAGTAATACTGTTTAAAATTTTTTCGGCGACTTTAGCAGCTATTTGAACATTAGGAATTGCCCGTAAAATCACAGTAAACTCATCGCCACCCAAACGAGAAACTGTATCACTAGCGCGTAAAGAGTTGCTTAGTCGTCTCGCAATAGTCATTAGCAAGCGATCGCCCGTCTCGTGTCCCAGAGTATCATTGACTTGCTTAAAGCCATCTAAATCAATAAACAGCAGCCCTAGCAATAGGTTGTTGTGTTGCGCCCACTGTAACGACTCGTCAAGTTGTTCGGCAAAAAACTTGCGATTGGATAGACCTGTCAGGGGGTCGTGATATGCTAAGTGACGCAAGTGGTCTTCTTTGAGTTTTAATTCGTTATTAGAGCGGAATAGTTTAGCAGCAGTACGTTTAAGCCGCTCTTCCATGAGCTTGCGCTGAGTAATATCTCTGATGACTCCAACTAAAAATAAATTACCAGCTGAATCTTTGTGGAGCGATCGCTTAGTAGCAATTTGATGAGTCTGTCCATCTGCATTTGTAAATTCTTCTTCATGTTCTTGGGGTTGCTGAGTTCGGAAAACAAGATCATCCTGTTGTCGGAACACATCGGCTTCATGTTTAGAGAAAAAGTCATAGTCTGACTTTTCAATTAATAACTTATTTGGATAACCGATAAATTGACAATACGCCTCATTTAAAACAATCCACTGATGTTGTTCATTTTTCACAAAAATTGGATCAGGAATTGTATTGATTACGTGGTACAAAAATTCTTTGGAACGTTTCCACTCTTCCTGCATATGGGCAATATGACTGATCATCCAAATAGCTGAACTGCCAAAGCTCAACAGAGAGGGAATGAGCGGTATCCACCAACCGGACAAAAAAGCAAGATACGCACTCAGGGTTAATATAAAACAACCAACTAGAATGCTGAGTAGGCTTTTTGTTGCGTGTCCTATTCGCAATGTGGTCACGGCTCCCAGATAAGAACAGATAAAAATCCACAAGTATTCCACTAAGTCAGGACAGACCTTGAGTAAGGGCCGTCCTTGCAGAGCCGCTGATATTAACTCACTAATAAAATAAGCTTGCAGTTGAATACCAGGTACAGGTATTGCCTTACCCATTAGACTGCTGGAGTAGGGAATAAAGAAAAAATCTTTAAGACTGGGTGCAGTGGAGCCAATGAGTATAATCCGATTTTTAATCAAGTTTTTTTTGACTTTATCTGCCAGTACATCTCTCATCGATACCTGACGAAAATGACAAAATTCTTTAGATGAACTTTGACATTTGGGTTTGGGTTTGGGAAAATTGGACAAAATTTGGTAGCCTTCCTTACCAGCTTTCACATAACCATCATCATGAGCTTTAAAAGGAGTAAATACTGCCTTACCCAATTGCAAATACTCAGGGTTATTTTTTGCATTAGTGGGGATAATTCCCTCTGACTTTAAATACAATAAAGCCAACTTCAGAGCAAAACTTTCGTGTGGCTGATTATTAAGATGCAAATACAACAAACTGCGACGTACTTTACCATCGAGATCATATAGAACATTGTTAAAGCCCACTTGATCCTGATTTAGCCCCGGCGGAGGTGAAACCCTAATGTTTTTATTTTCATCCTCTGCTAGTAGTTCAATACCAATCAAGTTGGGCATTGATTTATAAGCTTTATTAAGTTCTTTAGTACCAGGCTCTACTGACAAATCTCTATAAATATCTAAGCCAATAGCACGGGGTTTGTGGACATTTAATTTTTGCAATAACTGGGCAATATTTATATCTGGAATCGGCCACGAACCTACTTGCTTTAAATCGGTTTCATCAATCGCTACGATTGTAATACGCTCTTCTGGCGGTTCATTTGGACGTAAACGAAAAAATTGATCCAAAGCTGTCAACTCCAAAGATTGCAATAATCCAATGGAGTGCAAAACCAGGACGCAGACTGCAACGCTGGCAGCAGTAATCAACTCCCTGTGTCCTCGACTAAGCGATTGTTTCAGTCCAAAGATTAACTTCACAAGACGCTTGCCTAGCTGCTGATTCATTCCCATTACCTAGTGGCGAGAAATATTCTCTATTTCCTTAAGCTATTAACTATCGGACTAACATAGCTCAAGCGGGAGCTAAATAGCTTTCAATAGATACACCTTTGGATTCGGCTCTGACATGATTACATCCCAAGGTAGCTCCCAATTGCTGTAATAACAAATTAAACTATACATTGTAGTAAAGTAAATATACTTAATTAATTTCCTTCCGCTTGAGATATTTGAAGATAAAAGCCGCAGGAAAATTAGTAATTGCGTATTGGACAATAGCTATTATCTATTACCAAAAACAAAAAAGCCAACTGGAAACAGACTTTGCTGTATTCATGCAGTTGGCTATAGGATGTGAACTACATCGATGTTCCGATGTAGCATTTCAAATCATTGAGAAGCGCAGATGAAGCTTTCTCAAGGCGATTACCTGAAATACTTGAAGTTACGAGGGCCCGTGGAACCAGAAACTTTCGCTAGTTCCTCTAAATTTTGGACTCCGCTATAGCTCTCACCATTGATAATCCAAGTGGGGAAGCCTTCAATTTTTGCGGCTTTACACAGTTCGGGTTGAGCTTTTAGCCCATCGGGAGCGCACTCTACCTTAATATCATTGCTGATTATTTCTCCGGCTTCTTTACCAAAAAGCAGCTTTTGTTCATGGCAGTGAGGACACCAGTAAGCACTGTATTCCTTTGCGCCTACTTTTGCTAGATGGCGAGCTAGGGCTATTTCGGCCTCACCAGAAGTGGTGGTAACTTCCCAACCGAACGCTGGGTTAGGATTTGTCTTGGGAGTAAAGGTAATTTTTGCAGGTTGTCCAGGAGTTCCAGACGTAACATCTGATTGATTCACGCCAGCATAGACGCCTAAAGTCCCAATCAGCGTTACCATCCCCACAATAAGGGCGGTAAATAATATTTGTCCAATATCCTCCCAAGTTCGACCGATAATCGTCAGTACCAAAAGACTGAGGGAGAATAAAGCTGAACCAATACAGTAAAGACAAGTAGCTTGGATTTGAGATGCGAGCACGTACATTAAGTAGCCGCTAAAAACCGACATTGCGATCGCTCCCGCCAGCAGCAGCCACCATGTCCAATTTTCCAATTGTTTGCGGCTATTGTTTTCCCATGAGTTAAATACCAAGGGACCTAAAGCCAATATCACCATAGTGATATATGCCAAAAACCCAAACAAAGCTAATGGCTGACCAAAAACTGTTGCCCAAGGGCTAGAAAGCACATCATTACAGCTCTTAGCACCAGCCTCTGCTACACAAGCTGCACTGCCTCCTGTTAACTTTTCTATGGTGAGATAACCTGTGATCAAGGCACCGCATCCAGCGATCGCGGCAATCAATGGACGTGACCATTTATGAATCCAAGGAGTAGAACGGCGGCGAATCATAAACTGTTATTGGTTAATGGGCATTGGGCATTGGGCATTGGGCATTGGGCATTGATCAATTGAGTATTAATTATTTCTCCCCATGCCCCATTTAAGAATGTAACTTCACTTGTTCTGCTGATTTGCTTTCACTTTTGGAGTTCCAATTGCGACGTGCGGCTTCTACAAATTGACTGACGCGAATTGGGTCAATTGGTTGCTCTATACGTCCGTGACGCTTCAGGGAACTGGAAACTATTACACCATCTGCTGCCTGCATCAATGTATCAATATTTTCCCAATTGGCTCCACTACCGATGAATACTGGTGTGCCAGCTGCTGCATCACAAGCTAGTTCCAAATCTTCTAAGTTAGGAGGGCTACCAGTAGCCCAACCAGATAAAATCACTCCGTCTGCTAAACCCCTTTCAATAGTGTCTTTCACAGCAACTGTGAGATTTGGAGAACTCAAAGGGCGGGCGTGCTTTACTAACACATCGGCCAGGATTTTAACATCGCAGCCTAACTCCCGTCGATAGCGGAGCAGTTGATGGGCTTCTCCTTCAATTAATCCTTGGTCGGTTGCCATCACCCCTGTGAGAACATTGACCCGGATGAATTGCGCCTGCACACAGCTAGCGATCGCCATTGCACTTTTGCCGTCGTTTCGCAAAACATTTAACCCTATAGGCAAAGTCAGCAAGTTTTGTATCCGTTGCACCACAATGGTCATGGCACTCACAACCACGGGATCAACTTGGTTTTTGGTAAAAGGCGCGTCGAAAAAGTTTTCCACAATCAGCCCGTCAACCCCTCCACTTGCCAGGGCGACGGCTTCTTGTTCGGCGCGGTCAATCACCGCTTTTAGGCTACCTCCCCAACGAGGTGAGGTCGGCAGTGGTAGCAGGTGAACCACGCCAATAATCGGTGAGCGAGTTTTAAATAATTGATATAAGTCCACGTCTTTAATCCGCCTCGCGGAGTCCAGAGTCTAGAATTTTTTGACTATTGAATGTATGACCCTTGACTCTTGACTTTTTCATTAACTAGTCAAATGTGTTTTATGATGGTCGGTTTGTTGCCTCCTTCCTCAGATGGAAATTGGCCTCAAACCTCCCATAAGATATGTTAAGATAAAACTTGGCTACAAGAGGAGTTTGCCACTCACTAGACGCAAGGCAGCTTTCCGTGGTTTAGGCATCTTGTCCGCGCCCAGTCGTAGGACTTGCCAAACGCCAGGCTAGCATTACTGCTTTATAAGCGTAGTCGCTTTCGTCGATTTCCCTGAGGGTAGCGACTTCTCAACAACAAGCCCTTTGGGCGGCTTCCCGATGGGTAGATTAACAACGCACACGCTGTGGTAATGTAAAATACCAATAGGCGAATTGTTAAAAAAGATTACAAGTGTCAAATGTACCCAAAGACACTTCAATTTACCCTGGGGAACAGATTGATAGGAATATCATAACATGACCTCTATTTTTATTTATTGATAAGGTTATGAGTCCACGTACAGTTACTAACAGTGGGAATTTGCCACTGCCCTGTTTTCATGAGGATGCTGATAGCAAAAAAGCCAAGTTAGCGCCGGAATGTTTGACTACAAAATGAAGAAGAAAATGAAGATTTTTTCAAAATATGGGTGACAAGCCAACAATTGCCATTTCTCACCTGGGCTGCGAGAAAAACCGAATTGATACAGAACACATGTTAGGAATGCTCGTAGAAGCAGGCTACGGTGTAGATACAAATGAAGAATTAGCTGATTACGTTATTGTTAATACCTGTAGTTTTATTGAAGCAGCCCGGCAAGAATCTGTCAGAACTTTAGTAGAACTGGCAGAGGCAAATAAAAAGATCGTAATCACTGGCTGTATGGCGCAACATTTCCAAGAACAACTTTTGGAGGAGTTGCCTGAAGCAGTAGCAGTAGTGGGTACAGGCGATTATCACAAAATTGTAAATGTAATTGAGCGTGTTGAACTTGGCGAGCGGGTCAAACAGGTTAGTATCGAACCAACCTATATTGCCGACGAAACTACACCGCGCTATCGCACTACAACGGAGGGCGTAGCTTACCTCCGGGTTGCGGAAGGATGTGATTATCGTTGTGCATTTTGTATAATTCCTCATCTTCGAGGGAACCAGCGATCGCGTACTATTGAATCTATAGTCGCCGAAGCCGAACAGTTAGTTAGTCAAGGGGTAAAGGAAATTA
This sequence comes from Nostoc sp. FACHB-888, assembly GCF_014696655.1. NCBI lineage: Bacteria > Bacillati > Cyanobacteriota > Cyanophyceae > Nostocales > Nostocaceae > Nostoc > Nostoc sp. FACHB-888. The sequence goes on from NZ_JACJQM010000042.1 coordinate 18,317, forward strand.
TTCTAATTTCCCAAATCACAACTAATTACGGTTTGGATATCTACGGTAAGCCAAAATTAGCCGAACTACTTCGCGCTTTGGGGAAAGTAGATATACCGTGGATCAGAATGCACTATGCTTATCCCACGGGACTGACCCCAGATGTGATCGCGGCGATTCAAGAAACACCAAACGTCTTGCCTTATCTGGATTTGCCCTTGCAACATTCTCATCCAGAGATTCTCCGCGCCATGAACCGTCCTTGGCAAGGACAGGTAAATGATGGGATTATAGATCGCATCAAAACGGCGCTACCAACAGCCGTACTGCGGACAACATTTATTGTTGGTTTTCCAGGAGAAACAACTGAGCATTTTGAGCATCTACTAGAGTTCGTTCAACGGCATGAATTCGATCATGTTGGCGTCTTCACCTTTTCCCCTGAAGAAGGAACCCCAGCTTATAAGCTACAAAATCAGTTGCCCCAAGACCTGATGGACGATCGGCGATACCAACTGATGGAACTCCAGCAACCGATTTCTCAAAAGAAAAATCAGCAGGAAGTAGGCAAAATCGTCGATGTCCTGATTGAGCAAGAAAATCCTGAAAGTGGTGAATTAATAGGTCGTTCAGGTAGATTTTCCCCAGAGGTTGATGGTCTGGTGTATGTCAAAGGCCAGGCAAAGTTAGGAACCATCGTGCCAATAGCGATTCACCACGCTGATACATACGACCTCTATGGTCAAGTAGTCAATAACTAAATTGTCATTCGTCTTTTGTCTTTTGTCCTTTGTTAAATGACCCTTACAGATTCATCCTTATATTAAGGTCAATGCTGCATTAATAGCAGTTTTCATGAGGGTTTACCCGAAGTTCAGAGACTCACTTGTGGGCATAGTTTCTCCAAAAGTTGAGGCTTTGCTATCGCCCTTGGCTCACTAACTAGCCAATGACTAATGACTAATGATTAATGACTAACGACTAATCCAAAATCCTTACATAAAATTTAGGACGAATTAATGACTCTTTCATTTCAAGAATTAGGCATTTCCCAAGAACGTGTCGCACAACTAGAAAAAATCGGTTTTACCGAACCAACTAACATTCAAGTCCAAGCAATTCCCCAATTGCTGGGTGGTCGTGATGTAGTAGGTCAATCTCAAACAGGAACAGGCAAAACAGCAGCTTTCTCGCTGCCTATTTTAGAACGGCTGGATGTTAATCAAAAAGCTGTACAAGCCATAGTTTTAACACCAACTCGTGAATTAGCAATGCAAGTTCACGATGCGATCGCGCAATTCATTGGCAATGAGGGATTGCGGGTGTTAGCAATCTACGGTGGTCAATCGATTGACCGCCAAATGTTACAACTCAAACGTGGCGTTCACATGGTTGTGGGCACTCCAGGACGGGTGATCGATTTGCTAGATCGCGGCTGTTTAAAGCTCGATCAAGTGAAGTGGTTTGTGTTGGATGAAGCCGATGAAATGTTGAGCATGGGCTTCATTGACGATGTGATCAAAATCCTCTCGCAAGCGCCCGTAGATCGCCAAACAGCTCTATTCTCGGCAACAATGCCACCATCGATTCGGATGTTGGTGAACAAGTTCTTGCGATCGCCTGCAACTGTCACCGTTGAGCAACCAAAAGCTGCTCCCAACAAGATTAATCAAGTAGCTTACCTGATTCCTCGCCACTGGACAAAAGCCAAAGCTTTACAGCCGATTTTGGAAATGGAAGATCCAGAAACAGCTTTAATCTTTGTTCGCACCAGACGCACCGCCGCCGAACTCACCAGTCAGTTACAAGGCGCTGGTCACAGTGTAGATGAATACCACGGTGACTTGTCACAACAAGCACGAGAACGGTTATTAATCAGATTCCGTAACCGTCAAGTCCGTTGGGTGGTAGCAACTGATATTGCAGCACGAGGGTTAGATGTCGATCAACTTTCCCATGTAATCAACTTCGACTTACCCGATAGCGTAGAAACCTACGTCCACCGCATTGGCCGTACTGGTCGTGCTGGTAAAGAAGGAACAGCAATTTCTTTAGTACAACCATTTGAGCGGCGCAAACAGCAAACATTTGAACGTCATAATCGCCAAAGTTGGCAATTGCTGACCATTCCTACACGCGCACAAATTGAAGCGCGGCACATCCTGAAACTGCAAGAACAGGTTCGGGAAGCTTTGACAGGTGAGCGTTTGGCTTCATTCTTGCCAATTGTCAGCGAATTGATTGAAGAATATGATGCTCAAGCGATTGCCGCAGCTGCACTGCAAATCGCTTACGATCAAACTCGTCCCGCTTGGTTGAGTTCAGACGTGGAAATTCCCCAAGAGGAATCCTCCGCTCCCAAACCAAGACTCGGTAAGCGTCGTGAATCTTCTAGCGATCGCCCTCGTACTGCATGGAAATCAGATAGCAACAATGGTGAAGAAAGACATTCTTCTCCCAAGCCAAAACTGCGGACAAGTGGGCAGGATTCTTCTCCATCCCCTAGTAAAAAGATAGGTTCACCTACAGCTAGAGAATCAGCTTCTTAGTCAACAGTTAGAAGTTAATCAATTTTGGATTTTAGATTTTTAGATTTTTTCTTCAATCCAAAATCCAAATATAAAGTTAGAGAGTTGAGAGTTAAGAGTCAGGATTACGACTTTGGCTCTTGACTTTTTGGCTTTTTAGGTAACTTTTTTTACCCGTTTGTAGGAAAATCAATTAAAGATGCATTTTTCGTGGTCTTATGTTCACTATTCCAGACTTAGAGCAACTACAAGCAGAGCATCCAGAATGGCAAATGGAGCTGGTAGATGGAAATATAGTTGTTATGGGCCCATCAGATTATGAGTCAGAGGAAATAGGTGCTGAGTTTGCACGGCAAATGGGTAATTGGGTACGCCCACAGAGACTAGGACGGGTAACTGGTTCTAGCGCGGGTTTCATTTTGCCTACATTAGAAACTGAAAACGGGAAAGAAGCTGATAACGAAAAACGAAATCTTCGCGCTCCCGATGTGTCTTTTGTTCGTGCTGATAGACTGAAAACAAGCAAGCGCGACTTTGTAGAACTTGTACCTGACTTGATGGTAGAAATAAAATTTAAGTCAGACCGGATCAAACCACTAGTAGAAAAGATTCAGCTATTCTTACAACTCGGATCTACAGTTGGTATTCTGATTGATCCTGACAAATTGACGCTTACAGTTTATCGGCTTAACCAAGAACCAATAGTTTTGCAGGATAACGAGAAACTGACACTACCAGACTTATTACCTGGTTGGGAGCTAGTAGTGTCAGAAATTTGGCCTCCTGTGTTTGAGTAGTCAAAAATACTACAGCCAAGGACGACTAACTAGTTCTAACTCTCCAATTTCTTCGTCACTCAATTTCCAGCCTAAAGCACCAGCATTCTGACGCACGTGTTCGGCTGTCTTCACCCCAGCAATAGGAATAACGTTCCCCTGAGCAATTAACCAGTTGAGAGCAACTTGGGCGGGGGTGCGATCGTATTTTTCCCCGAAGTTGCGTAGCAAAGATATGACTGGGGCAATTTTTTGCAGATTTTCTTTCTTAAATCGTGGGTCTATTTTTCTTGCTCCAGTTGGAGTTTCAGCACTATCAATACTGTACTTACCTGTGAGTAATCCCTGAGCTAAAGGACTATAAGCCAAGATAGTCACACCTAACTCACGGGCAGTTGCTAAAATACCCTTACTTTCAATTTGGCGAGTGAGTAGAGAATAGCGGACTTGGTTTACAGCCAAAGGTACTCCACGGGCTGCCAATATTTGATGCGCGTCTCGCATTTGCTCTGCTGAGTAATTACTTACACCGACTGCGCCAATTCTGCCCCGCTTCACTTCATCCGCTAGGGCATTCATCAAAGTTTCTTGGCTTAAAAAGAAGGCAAAAGGCCAATGCACTTGGTACAGGGCAATTCGCTCTAATTGTAAGCGTTTGAGGCTTGCTGTTAAAGCATCAGAGACGGATTGGGCTGTAAATCGCCACGGTAAGGGGCCAAATTTTGTGGCAATTTGTACAGGTTGTTGTGTCTGTTGCAGAAATTGCCCCAAAAATTTCTCTGATAGTCCCATTCCGTAGACTTCGGCAGTATCAAAGAAGGTAATACCAGCTTCTAAAGCTGCTGTAAAGGCTTCTTGTAACTGTTCTGGCCCGTAGGAATTGCCGTAATTCCAAAATAGTTTATCACCCCAAGCCCAAGTGCCTATGCATAAAGGTGTAACAACTGGGCCATTTTGCCCCAATGTGATATTTTCCACGGTTGCAAAATTTAATTTATTTACATTTCTTTACTTTTATAGTCTATCGTTTACTAAAACCCGCTTTGCATTCCTGATGGTAGTCATCTTGGACAGAAACCAATGCAATCAGGGGACCTGCATCCAAAACGAGACGCTTCATGCTTGTATCAAATAGTCTTCATGAACTAAAGCATCTGTAGGAGCATTTTCTACGATTCCTGCCAGCGATAGTAGCCTTGAACCATTTTTGGGGCGTAGCCTCTCATAGAGAAGTGTCGAAACTCGTCAACCTGGGTATATTCTTTGTGAGACATTACCTAATAACAAGCTGCATAGCAGCTTAAGAATTAAGGGAGGCTAATAACCTCCCTTTTATGATAGTTGAGTGTATTTAATTATATTTATGAATTAGATGATTTCTCCTGCTTGGCTTTTTTGATTAATTCCATGTAGACATTAATCTCACTAATTTCTAAATCATGCTCAACTCTGGTTACTTTCCATCTCTCCTTTTTTAAGTAAACTTCCTCTCCTATTCTGGGAGTAAATTGGAGATCATAGAACTTTTTGAGAAAATCTTTTTGATTTTCTTCCCATAATATTACTTTGATTACTTCTTTACTCATTGCTTATGCCTGTTTTCTTACTAGATGAAGTTAAGTAGCTTGATGACCTAACCTACATATAGCAAGCTTATCTTACTAATTCAATGCAATAGCGTAGTTAAAAACACAATTTCATATTGATATTTTTATGTGGCTTAATTGTGTATGATAAAATTACATATTAATACTATAACTCTAGGAAAGATTACTATTAGGTTTACATTAATAAAACTGGCATGAATGCTTATTTTAGCCTTTGTTCAAGTTTTCTTACCATTTGCTGCTTTGAGGCGATCGCTGCTTTACAGAACTAAGCATTGCTCTCTAACCTCTGTAACTTCTGCTCTAGAATAAAGTGAAAAATCTAGCAGCTTCAACAGGGGATTGATTTATGTCCCACCCTACGCTCAGTAGCCAAAAAGTGGCTCGACGTAAAAAGGAACTTTATGAAAGAAGTATCCGTGCCAAATATGATTCAAGCCTTACGTAAACTAGTAACATTCGATGAATTTATCGCTTGGTATCCAGAAAACCCACAACCACGTTATGAACTGCATGATGGAGTCATTGTTGAGATGGCACCACCAACAGGCGACCATGAAGAGGTTGTGGGATTTTTGGCGCTAGAAATATCTGCGGAAATTAAAAGACTAAAACTTCCCTACTTTATTCCTAAAACAGCCTTCATTAAACCATTGGAAGGTCAATCAGCTTATTCTCCAGATGTGCTGATATTAAATCGTCCTAATTTAGTAAATGAGCCTCTGTGGAAAAAAGAATCGACTGTTAGTCAAGCAGCATCAATTCCTTTAGTAGTTGAGATAGTTAGTACAAACTGGAGAGATGATTATTTAAAAAAAGTTGCTGACTATGAAGCAGTAGGCATTCCCGAATACTGGATTGTAGATTACGCAGCTTTAGGTGGTAAGCGCTTTATTGGCAACCCCAAACAACCAAATATCTGGGTTTACTCGTTAGTTGAAGAAGAATACCAGGTTAGCCAGTTTCGAGGCGGAGAACGCATTGTTTCGCCTACTTTTGCAGAATTAGATTTAACAGCCGAACAGATTTTTCAAGCTGGGGGATAAGTGGTTAAGCAAAATTATTGATGTCATTGCAAGCAAAATGACACAAATAATTTTTTTAAAATTTGGATTTAAGTTTTATGGAACAGTTTATCTTTAATTAAAGAGAGAATATATTCCATAAACCATAAGAAAAATTAGCTATGGCAAGCGGTGAAATATTTGATACCAAAACAAAATCCCTATCTGTGCCAAGGGTCAACCTGCTGACCATGTTCCGGCTAGGTTTATTTCAAATGGGGTTGAGCATGATGTCTATTTTGACTCTGGGCGTACTCAACAGAGTCATGATTCAAGAAATAGCAATTCCGGCGACGCTGGTATCAGTAGTTCTAGCACTGCCTTTATTTGTTGCTCCTTCCCGTGTCTGGTTCGGCCAGATTTCCGATGCCAAGCCGTTATGGGGATACCATCGCACAGCTTATGTCTGGGTAGGCGCGGCAATATTTGCGATCGCAGCCTTTTTAGCTGTACAAGTGATGTGGCAGATGAATGTTGCTGGAAATAGTGCAGGTACTTGGGTATGGACAACCCAAACAATGGGTTGGACAGCACTTTTGGCTTTAGTTTTCGCTGTATACGGTTTAGGAATTTGTGCTAGTGGTACTGCCTTTGCTGCTTTGTTGGTGGATATATCTGAAGAAGATAACCGTTCCAAAGTAGTTGGTGTAGTTTGGTCGATGCTAATGGTAGGGATTATTGTTGGGGCGATTATCAGTGCCAGTTTGCTCAGGCAGTTAACTCCAGAAGCAACTGTAGAAACCTTGCAACCAGCAATCAACCGATTGTTTACTATTGTCCCAGCAATTGTTTTTAGTTTAGCGATCGCAGCCACGTTTGGCGTAGAAAAAAAGTACTCCCAATACTTAACCCGTTCCACACTAGTGAACCGGGAAGACAGCATTACTCTAGGCAATGCTTGGAAAATATTGACAGCTAGCCCCCAAACGGGTATATTTTTCACCTTTTTATTGGTGATGACTATCAGTTTGTTTATGCAAGACCCAATTTTGGAACCTTATGCGGGTCAAGTGTTTAAAATGCCCCTAGCAGAAAGTACCAAATTAAATATTTTTTATGGAACGGGTTTACTGATTGCTTACGGCGTTACTGGCTTTTACATTGTCCCGCGTTTGGGTAAGCGCAGAACTGCACGTCTAGGCTGTATGTTAGTAGCATTCTGTGCAATATTGCTAGGTATATCAGGATTCACAGCTAATGCAGCAGTTCTCAAACTAGGTTTGTTATTTTTCGGTTTAGCCGCAGGTTTTTTAACTACAGCAGCAATTAGCTTGATGTTGGATCTCACCGCAGCGGAAGCTGCAGGTACGTTTATTGGGGCATGGGGATTAGCGCAGTCACTCTCTAGAGGAGTGGCGGTGGTAATTGGAGGTACCGTTTTGGATATTGGACGCAAGTTTTTACCAAACCTAGAGTTAGCTTATGGAATGGTATTCGTTCTAGAAGCCGTGGGAATGGTGCTGTCGATTTGGTTTCTGAATCGGGTAAACATCACAGAATTTCAAACAAGTACAAAGCAAGCGATCGCTTCGGTTTTAGAAAGCGATTTGGATTAAACTAGAAACTTAAACCAACCTGAATCTGCCTAATTTTGGCTCAGGGGAGTCTTTGCGCGAGAATTAACCAATGAACGATTTTTGGACAACAATTCTTGATTTTGCCCAAACCACCACTACCAGAGTGGGCAAGCAGCTAATGCAAGATTTTGGGCAAGTACAGGCTTCCCAAAAAGCTGATGGTAGTTTGGTGACGCAAGCAGATAAATGGGCAGATCAGGAAATTCGGGATGCGATCGCTTCTACTTTCTCTGGTTACGGTATTTTGAGCGAAGAGAGCGATCAGTCATTTCCCGGTACTGAGTGGTGCTGGGTAATTGATCCTCTCGATGGTACAACCAACTTCACACGCGGCATTCCTATCTGGACAATATCTCTGGGTTTGCTATATCGAGGCACACCCATTTTTGGTTATATTTATGCACCAACCTTAAATCAAGCTTTTCATGGTTTCTGGGCAGGTTCATCTGGCTTAGCAACGCCCATAGGAGCATTTCTCAACCTCCACCCCATCCACACCAGTGTTGATAGTCCCAGCAACAATCACTTTTTCAACCTCTGTTCCCGCAGCACCGCAGCTATCCAAAACGGCTTTCCCTGTAAAATTCGGATGTTGGGTGTGGCTAGCTATAACTTTTTGACGGTTGCAACTGGGGCTACTCTGGGTGGTATTGAGGCGACACCAAAAGTTTGGGATTTAGCCGGGGCTTGGGTAATTGTCCAAGCTGCTGGTGGGGCCTGGTTATCGCTGAAGTCAGAACCCTTTCCGTTGTCACCGGGAAAAGATTATAGCGATCGCTCTTTTCCCACCCTTGTGGTTAGTCGCCCCGAATTAGTTTCGGTATTTACACCTTTTTTAGATAGCGTAAAAATTTAGTAATTCGCCAGTCCATATTTGGAAACAGCCATTTTGTCCAACAGGCAACTAGGCGGTGACATCCCTGACATTAAACTTAACAAAACCCTAGTCAAACAAATAATTGAGTATAAATAAAGCTGGTGATAATCCTGATTTAAATGCAAAATCAGTGTAGTTACTAATTTAAGCAGTATTGTAGCTTCGGTTACACTGATTAACTTGGTACAAGTAATTTTATGTTGTCTAATCTAGATTTAATTCGAGAGTTTGTGCAAAACTCTATCCATAAAAAAGACGTTTTGTTGTCAAATCCTGCTTTGACAGCCCAAACAGTATATAAAACAAACCAACTGACAGCGAAATCTGAAGGTGTGATAGCCATCGTTCAACTATCTAACACACTACCTGAATTCTCGATTTCTCCAAAATCATCTCAGTGGGAATTGATAAATCAGGCATTAGCAGAATATGCTTATCTCCTTAAAGGAGAAGTAGATAGTCGAGGTTTCTATCAGTTTCAATACTGTGAAGTTCCCAAGGGCTATGAGATGCACTGCACTAGGTCTGTAATTTTATGGCGAGCTTGGTGGAAATATCGCAAATATACTTCAAGCCTAGGGATTCCGTTAGAACTTCTGATTAGAAAACGAAATTCATGGTATCCCATTAGAGATTTAGTTATTAGCGACGGACTTCTCTATATCAAAACTTTAGGAAGTGAGATAGCACTTGACTCAGATGACTTGGTTACCTGGTTAAGCAAAATTGACGGTTGAAAGTTAAGGCGTGTCATCAATTAGGTAAACTGAAATTAGAAAGGTGTAATGTGCGATAAACAATAGGAAAAGCATGACACGCCGATACGCACTACGAGATGACCAGTGGGAGAAAATCAAAAACCTGTTGCCGGGGCGAGAGGGCTATGTGGGAGTCACGGCTAAAGATAATCGATTGTTTGTAGAAGCAGTGTTGTATCGTTACCGATCAGGTATTCCTTGGCGTGACCTACCGGAGCGCTTTGGAGATTTTCGGGTGATTCATACTCGTTTCAGCAGATGGTCAAAAACAGGGATTTGGGAGAAGGTGTTTCAGCAGTTAGCAGACGATGCCGATAATGAATATGCGATGATTGACTCGACAATTGTCCGCGCCCATCAGCATAGTGCGGGTGCAAAAGGGGGGAGCCATCCACAGAGGCCATTGGTCGTAGCAAAGGTGGATTGAGTACTAAGATTCACGCTGTAGTGGACGCTTTAGGCAACCCTCTAAGTTTTCACCTGACACCAGGGCAAATTTGCGACCTCGATGGAGCCGACCAACTGCTACCTAATATTGTGGCAGACACAGTACTAGCAGATAAAGGGTATGATGCCGATGAACGAGTCATTGAGCGACTTGAGTCTCTGGGCAAAACCGCAGTGATTCCTCCCAAGCGCAACCGCACTAGTCCTCGTGACTACGACCGGGATTTGTACAAAGCCCGTCATCTTATTGAAAACTTTTTTGCCAAACTCAAGCAGTATCGAGGGATTGCGACGCGCTACGATAAACGCGCTACCAACTTTCTGGGTGCAATTTATCTTGTTGCTTCTGTTATTTGGCTTAATTGATGACACGCCCTAGTAATAGTTGAAAAATGCTGAGATTTTTTCTAGACTTTGAGACTATGGCTGTAATTGGTTTTTAATAAACTGTTTCATCTTCGATACGCCATGCCGGATCAACAATACAAATAAATACCAGTGGTTCGATGCCAGAGTTACAAATAAATTGCCGCGTACTAGGAGGAATATACACAGCGTCTCCCGGCTGAACTATCTGGGTTTCATCATCAATGTGCATTTCTCCCATGCCACTGAGAATATAATAGACTTCTGAGGTAGAGAGCGAGTGCGGTTGAGAGGTTTTTCCTACTGGCAGTGTTGCATGAGCCAAACTATAGCGCAATGCTAGAGATTGCTTGTCTGGATGCAGCAGTTCTCGCAGAATGGTGTTATCTCCCGCGAGAAATTCTGCACAGTCTTGAAGTTTTTGAACTAGCATCAATTAATTTTTGATTTGAAGGTTTGAATTAGTTAAGACTCCCTCATCTTCCCTTGTTTATAGTACTTAGGCAAAAAATCCTAAAAACCTTAATTTATCGAACCGTCTTGTCTGCTAGAGGATTTTGCCAACGCACAGCGTCTCGTAGAGAAGAATCCTAGAGTTTGCATAAGTCCTAGCTTAGTACAAATAAGGATTGGTCTTCGGTTGATAGTCCAAACAATGGATCGCTTCTTCTGTATTGGCAATAGATGGGCGTACAGTACATTTAAGACGGTAATTGTCGGTAAAAAATTGGCAACCAGTACAGGGTATTTGATGCATTTGTTTGGCTGTAGTAACACTATCTCGTACCGCTGTCCAGAGACTTAAAAGAAAGAGAATAGTTACAGTCCAAGCAGTGATAAAGCAAATAGGGATTAAAAAAGGTTGAATCCCATGAATGATAAAAGATATTATTTCTAACACGGCATTCGCTGATACAAATTAGTAGTTAAAAGTATATTAACTCTTAACTCCTAACTGTTAACTTCTTACTATAGAAGTATATTAAACGCCAGCATGACCCAGCGCTAAACCAGTGACGAGCATTCCTAGAACAAGAAACGGTTGGGCGCTGGCTTGGTACTTAACATCATTCTTCACCGGGTCACGCAGGAAATACATATCCTGTAAGGTGATTTGCGGAATGATTAAGAGTATTAGTATTGTTGCATACAAATTCTCATGGATGCTGACGAGATAAGCTGCTATCAATCCTTGAAATACATCAATCGTTACTACACAAATCCATGCCGCAGTGGTGATGCCAAACATTACGGGTAGTGACTGTAATCCTAACTGGCGATCGCCTTCTACACTCTTAAAATCATTGACGATGGCAATACCCAATCCAGCCAAGCTGTAGAACATTGTCAAAATCACGATTGTGGAATTGAGATCGCCAAACAAAGCGTGTCCTGTAGACCAAGGTAGGGTGATATAGCTTGCACCCAAGGCGTAGCTACCTAGCCAGCCGTTTTGCTTGAGTTTCAGAGGAGGTGCAGAATAAATATAGGCGATGAAAGAACCGATAATTGCGATCGCTGTAATTGTCGGGAATTCGTGACCAGACCACACATCTAGCACAAACGCTAAACCATAGCCAGCAATCAGTAATACCCAAATTTGAGTAATTACCTGGGGTAAAGGAATTGCCCCAGAGGGGATAGGGCGATAGGGTTCATTGATAGCATCGATTTCGCGATCGTAGTAATCATTGAGGATTTGGGTGTAACCTGTCATCAATGGCCCAGCCAGCAGCATACAGGTTGCTACTTTTAACACATTTTCCAGTGTCCAAGTATAGTTACCAGAAGAAGCCGCACCACAGACTACGCCCCAAATTAGGGGAATCCAGGTGATCGGCTTCATTAGCTGCAAACGAATTTTCCAAATTGAAGTTTCCCCAGCAGCTGCACCTTTCATCCCCAGTAGCTGCCTAGTTTTGGCATTGCGATCGGCAGATGCGTTCGCTTGCTCGTTGGGATTATTTGCCACTGAGTCTAATACCTCAGCTGGGTTGGGGTCTGGGGTAATGGGATTTGATTCTGACATAAGGCGTATTTTTTTTCAAGTGAGGAGTTAGGAGTTATGAATTATTGTTTATTCCTAACTCTTCACTCCTAACTCCTAACTAACTTAAAACGAAATTATCAAATAATTATTCTGAAACTTTGCTCCAGCAACAGGTTTGCCACTCAAAGCAGGGGGTAGAGAAATATTTCGTCGCTGATCTCCTGCTTCTACGGTGACTTCTGGCCCATATTGGGTGAGCTTGACCTGCTTTTTGTCAAATCCTGGCAAAAATAAGCGTACTTGACGATTGTGGATGTCTATTTCAATCGGTTTGGGAGCCTGTAGAGCTTGTGCTTCAAAGTTTGGTAAAGCGTCTATTAGCGGTTGCCAGTCACCTGTGGGCGAGTCGGGAACGACGCTCACAGGTAAGGGGATAAATTGCTCTGACAGGTTGATATTTGTCTCAGGAGACACAAGCAGAACACCACCGACAGTTAAACCAATTTGTTGAGCACTACCCCACAAATAACGAGCATTTGCTACTTCAATGGGATCTCCTGTGGTCACTAAGAAAGCAGCGAGACGTTTAGGGTCAGTAAGAGCGGCTCTCCCCTTTTCTAATAAATTATTGACTTGATTAGTGGGGCCTGCAAAATTATCTGTTGTCCAGTTGACATTGAAAAAGCTGCTAATCAGCGGTTGAATCAAAGGCGATTCAGTAATCGTCTTCCCCAAATCGGAGTTGACAAACAATTGCCGAAATCGCCGGACATACCAACTGAGAGATTCTGGCAAACCCAACATTCGCAACGTTAAAGAGTCGCCTGTGCCATCATATACGATCGCGTCATATTTGCCACTGGCATCATATTCGCGGATAGCATTTAGGGCTAGAGCGCTGTCCATCCCCGGTAATACTACCAGTTCTTGACCAAAAACGTCTTTGAAAATGGGCGTGCGGAGGTATTGCGCCTCAATTTTTTTGGCTTCGTCCCAGTTCCGCTCTAGCAGTACAGATGCTTGAAACTGAACTACTTGCAAATTGGAGGCGATTTCCTGAGGATCGGCAGCAATGGGGGTACCCAGAAGGGTTGGTAACGTTGGTTCTGGATGTCCTGCTAAAAGTACACGCTTGCCTTGACTTGCCAATAATTTGGCGGCGGCGATCGCAATTTTGGTACGAGCGGTGCCGCCTTTGCCCAAAAATGTCAATATTAGAGCCATTACTTGATTCCTATTTTCACCGCCGGTTTTTTCAACTCCAACTTAGCACTCAACAACGATTCTCAGCCTGTACTTTAAGTTTCAGATTTGTAGAAAAACCCGGTTCTGAGTTATTTACGGTTACACAGGTTTGATTTCATCTTCAAAAAACCAAGTAGAAGTGTTGTCGTCAAACATCACCACTACACCAATCCCACGCCCATCTGTGACTTTGTAGCCTTGGATGATACCCACTTGTCCTAGTTTTTTTACAACAGGGGCAGAGACGCGATCGCGCAAACGAAAGACTTTAACCTTTTGTCCGATTTCCATGCCTGATTATAATTTCAGATAAACCAAGTCTAAGTGTAGCGGAATCCGTGACTCAGCTTTCACAAATTCAGGGGAGATGAGGGGGAAAATTCCAAAGTTGCGAAATCGAGATTGTCGAGACCCAAACTTTTTTTGTCAAAGACACCGAAAAGCGATCGCGTAACTCCTGGGTAGTCCAGGAAGAAGATAGTAAAGAACGGCTGCGATCGCAGCAAAGAATTTATCCAAACAACCTACCCTAGTAAAAGTTAGCCATGATTACAACCATCAAAATAGACGGTAAGACTTACCAGTTAATTGCGGATGGTATATCTCAAACTCTGAGGTTAAGAGTGGCGGTAGAGAGGGAATTATTAGGATTTTATCGTCTAGATACAGTTGAGAAATTACTAACACCGACGGAGTTAGCTGAACAATTACAACAAGAACGCCAACAGGCTGATAAATTAACAGAGTATTTGCGATCACAAGGAGTTGATCCAGATAGCTTGAGTTAAGCAAAAATTCGCATCCTTAACAAGGAAAGCAACTTTGCAAACAGAAGTTATATTTGTAGTAAAAATACACTTGACAATAGCCAATTCATAGTATAATAACGAAGATGATTTGGATATAATTTTTTAGTGATTTTATAATCTATAAAATCACTAAAGGGATTTCCAACAAATAAATTATCCAATCTTGTGGGGTGAGCCGGAATGCCTGCCTCAGCCAAAGGCGGCTGAGATACCCATTCCACAAGAAGTAGTTGGATATTTTTTATTTGAAAGCCTCTAAAAAAGGAACTTTCATAAATATAATAGGCTTCAGTAAGATCAGTTAAGTGATTGGGTAGTGAGTAGTCAGCGAGGAAGCAAAAATTGTTGCCGACAATGCGGGGAGTTGTACGTAAGGTAGGCAGATGGAAGCGCATCTTGCCCATAGATGAGATGTTGTGGGTAAAGTTCGACTTACTGAGAACTCTAGTACGTCGGGATTTAGAGGCGCGTTACAAGGGTTCTGTTTTAGGTAACTTATGGCCTTTGCTAAATCAGCTATCACAATTACTGATTTATACTTATGTATTCTCTACTGTACTGAAGGTGAAGCTGACTACTCTCAAGGGTTTACCAGCAAATAATTTCACCTTTGGTTTGTGGCTATTTGCAGGGTTACTTCCTTGGATTGCTTTTACGGGAGGTCTAATGCAGTCCGCTAGTTCGGTACTAGGACAACCGAATTTAGTCAAGAAGGTGGTGTTTCCTCTAGCTTTATTACCCCTAGTGCCAGTTTTGTCAACAATCATTGAGAGTTCCTTTGGTTTAGTGGCATTGATTTTTTTCGTGGCGGTCAATGCTCATACTTTACATACTACCTTGGCGCTATTACCCTTGATCTGGCTAACGCAGTTATTGCTAACAGCAGGGTTGGGCTATTTAGCCGCAGGACTAACGGTGTTTTTGCGAGATATCCCGCAGACTTTAGGAGTGATTTTAAATATTTGGTTTTATGTGACACCGCTTGTTTATCCAGCATCATTAATTCCAGAACAATGGCGGAGTTTGGTATTCTGGTTAAATCCAATGGCAGCGATCGCTGAAGTTTATCGCGACATAGTTTTAATTGGAGAGGTGAAGCATTGGGGTGAATGGGGAGTTGCTTCTGCGATCGCAACAATTATATTTTGTTTTGGTTTTACAGTGTACAAGCGTTTGCGTCCAGCTTTTGCAGATGTTTTATAGACAGCTTTCATTATTAAAGTGCTTTTAAAACACGCAAATGCTAATGTGACCTATATAGTAAATAGATAGCGATCTGATTCGATAAAAAGCCAAAATTTTAATGACGTAAATATTTGTTAATTAATAAAGTTGTAGCGTGTAAAATTATTTAGTAGTTTAAGTATGCGGTGTTATGGGTGAGGAGATTGCAATTTCCCTGAAGAATATCTCAAAGAGCTATAAGCGCTATGGTCGTCCGGTAGATAGACTCAAAGAAATTTTACTACCAGGTAAGAGCCACGCTCAAGAGTTTTGGGCATTAAATAATATTAACTTGGAGATTTCTAAAGGAGATACACTAGGAATTATTGGTCAAAATGGTTCTGGTAAAAGTACATTGCTACAGATTATTGCTGGAACCTTGACACCAACCATAGGAGAGGTATCGGTTCATGGCAGAGTTTCAGCTTTACTAGAACTAGGTAGCGGATTTAATCCTGAATTTACAGGCAAACAAAATGTATTTTTTAATGGGCAGATTTTAGGATTAAGCCGAGCAGAAATAGAAACAAAGTTTGACAAAATTGCTTCCTTTGCTGAAATTGGCGATTTCATGGAACAACCAGTTAAAACATACTCTAGCGGTATGTTTGTTCGTTTAGCATTTTCAGTAGCAATTAACGTTAACCCAGAAATTTTAATTGTAGATGAATCTTTAGCAGTAGGTGATGGTATCTTTGTCCATCGTTGTATGGCAAAAATTAGAGATTTTCAAGATTCCGGAGGAACAATCTTATTTGTCTCCCATGATGTAGGATCTGTGTCACGTCTTTGCTCTAAAGCTATGTGGATTAATCAAGGAATTCTTGTAGATACAGGGCAACCTGCTGAAGTATGTAAACACTATCAAGCATGGGTGCATGAAGAAGTAAATAAAAGGACTAACATAAATTTGGATTCAAATAAGAATGAGAATATTGGTGCTAATGAAGAAGAAATTGATTTGACTAAAATCACCATTAAACAATCAAATCCTTTTACTAAAAAGCCGTATATGGCTTTTTATGGATTTGAACGATTTGGTACAGGACGTGCAGAAATTGAGTATATTTCTGTGTTAGATAGTCAGGGTCAACCTATTCAGTTGGTTTATCCTGGAGATGTATTAAAAATTAGAATCACTACATTCAGACACGACAAAGTTAGAAAGCCAAATGTTGGTATAGCGCTACTGGATAGATTGAGGACTGTTTTATCAGGATGGAGTACAGAACTCTTAGATAAAAATTTTGCCAGCTACTGGCTATCTAAATCAGAAATAGGAAGAGCAACAGTTGACTTTGAGTTTATTTGGCCCCATTTAGCAGGTGGTAACTATGCCTTAGATATAGCATTCGGAGATGGAACACACGAAAATTTAGAAATGCTGGACTGGATTCAGAATGCCATAGTTATACAAGCAGCAGTTAATGATTTAGTAGAAGGAGTCTTTCAAGTATCGGGAAGAAAGATAAGACTCTATGAGGAATCACTATGTACACAATAGTTAAAAATTATTTTAAATCTAAGCTCGAAAGCTGGATTAAATTATATTTTGATATTTACCTCAAGCAATCTCTAGTGCAAGGCTATTTTGATCAGCGCATCAAAGATGTAAGTTTAAAACAATACTTAGTTTTTGGCGAACCTGAAAGACTAAGATTGTCAGAGACATGCGTTGTAAATAATGCATTATTTAACTTATCTTCTGGAAATATAGTAATCGGAGAATATGTGTTTTTTGGGCATAATGTTTGTGTAATAACTGGAACTCATGACTATAAAAATTTTGGGCAAGAGAGGATGAACAATTTTCCAACAGAAGGAAATGATATTGTAGTTGAGGAAGGAGCTTGGATCGCAAGTAATGCCACTATAATTGGTCCCTGTAAAATTGGAAAGAATTCTGTAGTAGCGGCAGGTGCCGTTGTTAAATGCGATGTTCCTAGTTATCATGTTGTAGCAGGAATTCCAGCAAAAATAGTCAAAAAAATAATCTCTTCAAAGTGAAATTTTTATATATTTATTTTAAAAGTATAAATGATGATTGAATCAAACAATCCTGAAATTAATGTTGACGAATTAATGCATAAAATTTGTGAAGAGGTAGTTAAACGTCGAGTACCTTGTGAACAAATAGATTTACAATCTAATCTAGACACATCAAAACTGAAATTAAGTATTAGTTATATTGAAAATTTTCTTAAAAATGCCGAATCTCGTTCAGGTGTACGTACAAAGTGGCCAGATAAGCTTAATATCTTTCCTTTTAATTTTAGTACTAAGTTACAAAAATTGATTCTAAAAATCATCAATTTTCTCTTTAAAGATGAGCGAGAAGTCAATTTCAATATAATCAGTTCTCTAAAAGAGTCTGTAGCACTTAATTATCAGCTAATAGAACAAATTACGACTTTAAAAGCGCAAGTAGATACTCGAATCCAAGGGTTGGATGAGTGCCTAGTTAATGTCGATACTCGCATCCAAGGGTTGGATAAGCGCCTAGTTAATGTCGATACTCACATCCAAGCGTTGGATGAGCGCCTAGTTAATGTCGATACTAGCATCCAAGGAATAGAAGACAGCTTAAATGCTATTGATACTTTAATTAATAACTGGCTAACTGGTCTTCAAGAAGGTTTGGATACCATGAATATGCAAGTACAATACTTAGATGAACATCTAAGTACTGTGGATGCTCGCGTGGGGAAACTAAATGAACATTTAATTACAACAGATAATCGTATAATTACAGCAGATACCCGAATTCAAGAAATAAATGAGCGTTACATCAGAAACGATAGTTATCTCAAAAATGATCTAATTCAGCAGAAGCATTTAATAACAGTATTTCTGGAAGAAGCAAGAAAATGTTTACCAGAAAATTTTAGTCAAGAGCAGTTGCAAACCTTAGTTAATGAAAATACACATTTTTTTGATGCTTTTTATGTCGCTTTTGAAGATCAGTTTAGAGGTAGCCGTCAAGACATTTTAAATAGATTAAAAGTTTATTTGCCCTTGATTGCAGGAGCAAAGATTGGTAAGCCAGAATCACCTATTTTAGATGTGGGCTGTGGGCGGGGTGAGTGGCTAGAGTTACTGCAAGAGGCAGGATATACAGCTAGAGGTTTGGACATCAACAGACTAATGATACAGCAGTGTAAAGCTAGAGGACTGGAAGTCATAGAAAAAGATGCCCTCTCTTATTTACAATCTTTGCCTGATTCTAGTTTAGGTGCTGTGACAGGTTTTCATATTATTGAACATCTCCCCTTTGAAGACCTATTAAAGTTGTTTGGTGAGGCTGCAAGAGTTATAAAAACAGGAGGTTTGGTTATTTTTGAAACACCTAATCCACAAAATGTATTAGTGGGTAGCTGTAGTTTTTATTATGATCCAACTCATCGTAACCCTCTACCATTTTTAACCATAGAGTATATAGCTCAATATTATGGTTTTTCTCATGTACAGATATTAAAGCTTAACCCCTCAGAGCAGAACAGAGTAGCAGATAATTCAGAATTAACACAACGATTTAACGAATATTTTTATGGTTCTATGGACTATGCAGTTATAGGATTTAAATCATGAAAATATTAGTGGTTACGACTCAAGTTCCCTTTGTGCGAGGTGGTGCTGAAATACTAGCAGATGGTTTAGTTGAAGCTTTATGTACTGCTGGTTATGAAGCTGAGATAGTTGCAGTTCCTTTTAAATGGTATCCTCCTGAACGAATTCTAGATACTATGTTGGCTTGTCGCTTACTAGATATATCAGAATCTTGTGGGCAAGCGGTAGATAGAGTTATAGCTTTAAAATTTCCTGCATACTTAATTCCACATTCTAATAAAGTAATGTGGCTATTACATCAACATCGCACAGCGTATGATTTATGGCATACACATTATTGTGATTTAATGCATTTTGCCAACGGAGTGCAAATTCGCGAAGCAATTATCAATGCTGATAATCAAGCATTAAAAGAGTATAAGTCTATTTATACTATTGCTGGAAATGTGTCTCGAAGATTAAAGAAATTTAATCAAGTAGATTCTATACCAATTTATCACCCTCCTAAAAATTCAGAACTTTTTTATTGTGAAGATATAAATGATTATTTCTTTTTTCCCAGTAGGCTTACAACTATTAAACGACAGGAACTTGTAATTAAAGCTCTTGTAGAAACGAAGAATCCTATAAAAGTATTGTTTGCAGGTAAAGCAGATACAGTAATTTATGCTGAACACTTAAAGTCTTTAGTTAAAAAATTACATATTGCTAAAAGAGTAGTTTTTTTAGGTCAAATTAGTGAAGAAGAAAAAATTAGAACTTATGCAAAAAGTTTAGGAGTTATTTATCCCCCGTTGGATGAAGACTATGGTTATGTCACCCTGGAAGCAATGCTAGCGTCTAAACCCGTTATTACTTGCACAGATTCAGGAGGCTCCTTAGAATTTATTCGCCATGAAGAAACGGGTTTATTTGCTGAACCTACTTCTACATCTCTTGCCGCAGCTATGGATCAATTATGGGAAAATCGCTCTTGGGCACAAACTCTTGGTAAGGCAGGAAAAGATTATTATGATAGCCTCAACATTTCATGGTCTACAGTTGTTCAAAAGCTAGTTTCATGAAAATTAACTGGTTTTCCCCACTACCGCCTGCAAAGTCAGGGATTGCTGAGTATACATCTCAATTGATTCCTGCTTTGCAAAAATATGCTGAAATTGTGTTGTGGACAGATCAACAGCACTGGAGTTCATTTTTAGAGAAGTACGCCACAGTGCGTCATTATGATTTGGCTAATACTCCTTGGGTTGAAATTAACCAAGCGGATTTAAATATATATCACATAGGCAATAATTCAGAGTTTCACGTAGCAATATGGCAGGTTAGTCGTCAATGCCCAGGTTTAGTTGTTTTACATGATGTTAAATTACAGCACTTTTTTACTAGTATCTATCTACATAGAGAACAAAAGTCGAATCCAGATGCTTATTTATTTCAGATGAAAAAATACTACGGGATTCAGGGTGAGCAAGCCACCGTGAAATTTTTGAGTGGTAATATTTCAACTGAGTACATGGATGAACTCTATCCGCTAACATTTTTAGCTTTAGAGAATGCAGTAGGAGTTGTCACACATACAAAAGCGGATTTCCAAACTATTAAGCAAGAGAAACGATGGTTTGTCGGCTATGCACCACTACCGTACATGGCTGAATGGCAAGCAAATTCACAAAGTAAAAATAATAAAGCACCCTATCGCTTAGTCGTATTTGGCTATATTGGTGCCAACCGGGGGTTAGATTTTTTGTTCAATGCGCTATCTACTCTTTCTGAAAAAAATCAGTTTTTCTTAGATATATATGGGCAAGTTTGGAATAAAAGTTATATTGAGCAACAAATAAAACTATTAGGACTTAGTAATCTAGTAAAAATACATGATTTTGTTGCGGATACTGAGTTAGACTTAGCTTTGGCAAATGCTAATTTAGCAATTAATTTACGCCATCCGACTATGGGAGAAGCATCACTGAGCCAACTTCGGATTTGGAGTCATGCACTTCCCAGTCTAGTTACACAGGTTGGCTGGTATGCAGAACAACCAGAAGACACTGTTGCATTTGTGCGTCCAAATTATGAAATTGAGGATATCCAACAGCACCTCAAAAGTTTTTTGTCGAATCCCGAATCCTTTACAAAAATGGGAGAAAATGGCCAGCAACTTTTACAAAAGCAACATAACCCAGAATTTTATGCTCAGGCGATCATTAGCTTTGGGCAAAAGATTCAAAGGTATAGACGTAGTGTAGTAGCGTATAAGTTAATCCACAAGATAGGAGAAGAACTAAGTAATTGGATGGATTACAAAACACTGGATATTATGCAGATAAAAAAAGTTGCGGAAGCCATATACTTTATTAGTAATTAATTCTCCACAGTGTTGTTGGAAGCTTGGATGATGGGCAAGCCTCTCATAGTCAATGGAAAATTTAATGTTTTCGGCGGGACAATCTTTGAAGCCCCAGGCTGGAGTTGGGTATACCAATGCAGATGAGTTCCAGGTGGCTATAGAAAAAATGGATAAGCAAATTTAGATATCAACTAGGGTTGCAGGGAAAAAGGTTTGTTGAAAGAATTATGTGTGGTCGAAGATAGAGAAGTATTATTTAAAATTACTGGATTAATTGCAAATGTAGTTGTAAAGATAGGATAATTTTGTCAGGCGATCGCTACTATTGTGATAATTTATTAACTAATTTTAGGAAGACACAACGATGTAATGTTTCCAAAAAAAAATAAGATGGATTTGTAGGCGATCTCTAAAAATGTATTCAAGTATTTAATTGGGTTATCAATTTATGTAAATTTTTAAATTAAGGAGCAATAATTTGTTGCAAATTATGAATGATAAAAAATCTATTAATGAATTAATCTTGATAGTAATTCCCGTTTTTAATGATTGGCAATCATTAGATATTTTGCTGAGAGATTTAGACAAAGTTCTAAGTAATCAAAGAATACAATGTGAAATTTTAGTTATAGATGACGCATCTACCATACCTGCTCATGATAGTTTCATGTTTGCACATTTTAACGCTATTCAAAAAGTGAATTGTTTAGAATTGAAGCGAAATTTAGGACATCAAAGAGCCATTGCGATTGGATTAGCTTATATTGAAGCCAATATAATATGTCAAGCAGTTGTTGTGATGGATGGAGACGGAGAAGATACTCCTCGAGATGTGTTAAGACTCATAGATAAATGTAGCGCAGAAGAATATAAAAAGATAGTTTTTGCTCGAAGGAATCAGCGTTCTGAGAATCAGATATTCAAGGTGTTTTATAAAATTTACCAATTGCTTTATCATCTGCTAACTGGTCAGGAGATACATGTAGGAAATTTCAGCATTATTCCTCACAGGATATTATCTAGACTTGTAGTTGTTTCAGAAATATGGAACCACTATACTGCTGGAATTCTAAAAGCAAAAATACCCTGGACACAAATTCCGTGTAACCGTGGTGTGCGCTTGGCTGGACAGTCAAAGATGAAATTTGTTTCTTTAGTAATACATGGACTCAGCGCCATTTCTGTATATGGAGACATTATAGGTGTAAGATTTTTGATTGCAACCTTATTGCTGATGCTGTTCAGTGTTGCCATAATTGCAACCGTTATACTCATTAGAGTAGCTATTCCTAATTGGGCACCTTATGTAGCTGGACTGTCTTTCATTATATTACTACAATCTTTGACTATATCTCTTTCTTTTGTATTTTTGATTTTGAGCGGAAGAAATAATTTTGGCTTTTTGCCACAGCGAGATTATCAATACTTGGTTTTAAAAGTACAACAAATTATTCCTAAATCTTAATTGATGTTGATTACAATTGATAAAATGTAATTGCTTTTTGTACATACTGAGACAAGTCAAATCGCTAAAATTAGAGAAAGAACTTTGTACAAAATAATGAAATATTAACCATGAATTTAAAATTATATTTAAAAAATATAAATTTTTTACTAACAATCTTAGCTTTTTCTGGTGTTGCTCTGGCTTTTAGTTTATTAATTATCAAAAATTTATCTGATCCACTTGTTGGATTTGGTGATACAGAGCAATGGGAGTATGCAGGATTTTACCTGAAAAATAATATAATTTTTACACCCTTTCCTCATCTAGATATTATTAATAATCAGGTATTTTATCCTTACGGAACTAGCAGCGTTTTTCAGCCTTGGTCAATTGAAAGAGATATTTTTTATGCTATCTTCTACTCAGTTTTTGGAATTGGTCCCTGGATACAAATCTATTATCTTTTAAGTGTTTTGCTTACAGGTATCGGAAGCTTCATTCTACTTTTCAAAGATTATAGCTTTGCCCGCGCTAGTGGGGCTGCATTCCTGATTCCCTTCTTTAGCTTCTATGCAATTCTTAAATATCCAGAGCATGTCAGCTATTCAATATTTCATTGGACTGCCCTCAGTTTAATCGCTGACTTCCTCATACTCAAAAGAGTAACATCAGGACAGTATGTATCTCTACGACTTATTTTATTAAGAGCTTGTTTACTTATTCTATCTCTAGGACAAGAATTAGGATACATAGCTGGTTGTGCTTTAACATCGTTCACAATTTCTACTATTTTTGCTGCCTTATTCCTTGGTTACAGGTATTTTATAAATAAAAGACAGAATTTAGTAAGCTTTATCAAAAATACAGCAGGCAATTATAAAAATGAGTTTTTTGCCCATCCCCGTATATCCCTAACTTTACTGGGGTTATGCCTGATTTCAAGCTTTATTAATTTACCCCTAGTTTTCCAAATTGCGAGAGAAGCAAAAAGCTTTGACTTTACTGAAATTCCTAGTGGAGCTTGGTGGGCTAATCCTCTTAGAATACTAATTCCTTTTCTACCGTTTTTTCATCCAGGGCAAGTTAATCTCGATCAATTTTTTAACGATTCACCAGAAGGTATAGGTGCTGGTAGTCCAGGCTGGTTTTTACTGATTATTGCATCTGTCGGGTTATGGCAAGGGCGCAAAAAAATTATTATTTTTATACCTCTGCTACTCATTTTCTTCCTTTGTCTGCTTTACCATCCGACTCACTTTCCCATACTGAAGATATTTCCCTGGTTTGCCTTCAGTCGCGTCCAAGGTCGTTTTACTGTTCTCTACCCGATCATACTTAGCATTTTTGCCCTAAGTATCAATCTGAATGCCTTACGTTTATATAGTAGACAGCTACTATCAGCGCTCTTAGTATTTTTAGCTTGCACTGAGATTTATACTGCTTATTCACTCAAACTAAGCGATCGGCCTTTTTACTCCTTTGACAATAACTTCCTTCAATATATGAACTATGTTAACAAACAACCAGGAGAAGCAGTTCTAGATTGGCCATTTTGTGTAGTAGGAGGTAATGGAGTAGGTGGCAACAGTCTTTGCCCATATTATTCGAAGAATATGGCAATTTCTACTTTAAGAAGATTTCATAAGAAAAAAGTTATGGGGCACTATTTCGGGCGTTTACATACTTCTCAAATAAAACCATATCTTGATGCTGGCTGGGATAAACTGTTTGCTCCTGACATTCAAGATATTTTCAAGGCAAGCCATCAAAAACGCTGTTTTAGTTCAGACGAATGGGCTTTTTTTACGGATTTTTATAAGCTGAATGACTTTGCAGGAATTAATCTTTATCTAGATTTTTTACCACAAGATTGTGTTAACGATTTTTATACACGCTTCGGCAAGCCAACTGTAGAAACAAAAGTCCCTGGAGCTGGCCTAGTTAAATTTATACCTAAATCTTCTAAATTAAGAAATCAAGTGGACTTAAACTTGGGAAGTCGTCTGAAATTTGAACCTTTTTTAGATTTCTCCGAAGCTGACTTAATTAAGTTTCAAGTACCCTATGGCTTAAGTGTAAATGGGCTAACTCTAGGTACAATAGAAACCCATGAAGGCAGTAGATGGCGCTGGGGTTTAAGTCCAGAAACTTTACTCAAATTTAAGTTGCTAAATTCTAAATCAGTAACCTTAGCTTTCAGCTTTATGAATCCCATTAATGGACAGGATGTTTTTGTGGAAGCTAATGGAGTAACTTTGGACAAACTGGTTAATATCAGCAAAGATACTAATATTAAGCGTAGACTTAAATTTCAAAGTATTCCAGGATGGAATACAGTAGTTTTTAAATACAAAGATTGGAATAACGGGAAAGTTACCTTTGCACCAGATGATGAGCGCAAGATGACTGTTAATTTTACGCAACTTGCGATTGAAGAGGAATAGCAAGATAAATTGTAATTTAAAGAATCTAAAGGATATTTCTGTGACACCACAAGAATTTAGTTTACTGTTAATGTCAGTCCTTGCTAGTGTAGGAGGACAATTTTTCTTAAAAGCAGGTGCGCTAAAGTTAGGTAGAGTTCATATTGGAAATGTTGTTAGTCACATTCTTAGCATCATTACAACACCTGAACTTGTATTAGGACTAGCGTGCTACGGTCTGGGTGCGCTAGCATACATCATGCTTTTAACCAGAGTCAGTCTAAGTATTGCTGGCCCATCTATATCCTTAGTTTATGTTTTCTCAGTTCTGTTAGGTTACTTTATATTTAGAGAAACTATTTCCGTAACCCGTCTTATCGGTTTGAGCTTTATCGTGGGTGGAGTTATTTTGGTAATTTGGCAAAAATAAAACCCAGTTGCATTTAATGAACCTCATCAAAGAAATCAATAATAAAAACCTCTCATTGCCGCACTATTTGTAAAATATGCATTGAAAAGATAAACAACTACAAGCCATTTTACCTATAAATTTTTTCACTGTTTAAGCTTATGTTGGGAATCAGCGTTTTTGACAGGAAAATTCTTTGTTCAATATCCTCAAAAAAGCCTAACGAGCTTGATCACCTTTACCCCACTCTTGCACAGGCGGTTATATAGCCATTGTAGACATGATACTTTTAACCAGAGATGTTAATTGCTACCATACTAATTTTCATACCTTATAGCTAACATCTCTACAATCTTGATAATTTTGTTGTAGCACATGACTAAAAAAGCTCTAATCACAGGTTTAACAGGACAAGATGGCTCTTATCTTGCTGAACTACTATTAACCAAAGGCTATCAAGTCTTTGGCTTAGTCCGCCGCTCAAGTTCCAGTAATCTTGAGCGCGTCAATCACCTTTCGGGCAATATCCAAATCCTTTCTGGTGATCTTTTAGATCAGTCATCATTAATGGATGTGATTACGGAAGCTCAACCTGACGAAATTTATAATCTCGCCTCTCAAAGCTACGTTCCTCTTTCTTGGACACAACCTGCTCTCACTGCTGAATATACAGCTCTAGGTGTCTCCCGCCTCTTAGAATCTATTCGTCGCTGCAAGCCAGATGCCAGGTTCTATCAAGCATCTAGTAGTGAAGTTTTTGGTCAACCTGATGAATCGCCTCAAGCTGAACGCACCGCCTTTCGTCCGCGTAACCCTTACGGTGTTGCCAAAGCATACGCTCACTGGATGACTGTCAACTATCGGCAGAAATACAACCTTTATAACTGCTGTGGTATTACTTATACTCACGAATCGCCTCGACGTGGGACAGAATTTGTATTTCGCAAAATCACGCACGCAGCTGCCCAAATTAAATTAGGTTTAGCAAATGAACTAAAATTAGGCAATCTAGATGCCCGTCGTGATTGGTGCTACGCCAAAGATGCTGTTTACGCTATGTGGTTGATGTTGCAGCAAGCACAACCTGATGACTATATCATCGCTAGTGGTGAAACTCACTCTGTCAGAGAACTCGTTGAGTGTGCTTTTAACAGCGTTGGTCTAAACTGGCAAGATTATGTCTCAGTTGATCCTGCTTTTTATCGCTCTGATGAACCTGTGCAGTTAGTTGGTTCTATTAATAAAATTAAGACGGAGTTAGGTTGGCAGCCTCAGCATTCCTTTGAGCAATTGGTTGAGTTAATGGTTGATTACGATCTAAAAAAATTGAGCATCGGCGGAGCTTAAATATTCTAATGCTAAAAATTGTAGTTGATGCCACCCCAGTGGATTCAAAACCTAGTGGGGTTGGCTTTTATATTACTAATTTAATACGCGCTCTTGATGTATTACAAAAAGAGGAAAGTTTTCAGTTAGGAGTAGTCTATCAACCAGGGTTAAAAAATTGGCTTCGGGGTGACTTCATTTTTCCTGAATGCTTTAAAAATTCTTCTCAACAATATCTCTTACCTTTACCTGTAAGAATCTCAGATTTATTATTAGATTTAGCTTTTAAACCTAGTTTATCTTACTTGGAAAAATATTTTGGTTCTCCGGATATATTACATGGTACAAATTACTCAGTTTATCCTTGTCAAAATAGTTTAAAGGTAATGAATATATACGATCTAACTTTTATTAAATATCCTAACTATACAGATTCAGTCGTAAAAACATATACAAAAAGGGTAAAGCGATGTTTACAGTGGACAGATTTAGTTTTAACTATTTCAGAAAGCTCTAAAAAAGATATTATTGAATATTTGGAACTAGACCCCAAAAAAGTCTATGTCACACCTTTAGCTAGTCGCTACTCTCCTAATTACTTGTCTGAAGAAGTTGCCCAAATTCTAGAAAAACAAGCTAATTATGATTTTTCCAAGCCATATCTACTTTTTGTCAGCACAATAGAGCCAAGAAAAAATATTAATAATATAATTACAGCCTTTAATTTTTTAAAAGAAAAGTACAAAATTGAACATCAATTAATATTGATTGGGAGGAAAGGATGGAATTACGAACCGATATTTGCGGCTATTGAAAATTCGCCTTGGGCAAACCAAATTTATCATCTTAATTACCTATCTAATGAATTAGTTGCATTATTTTACTCAAAAGCTGATGTCTTCGTTTATCCATCTCACTATGAAGGGTTTGGTTTACCCGTATTGGAAGCAATGACTCTAGGTGTTCCTGTGATTAGTTCCAATACTTCTTCAATTCCAGAAGTTACAGGAGATGCTGCTATATTAGTTGACCCTAATAACCCTATCGAGTTAGGGGAAGCGATACTGAGAGTAATCAGTAATTCCCAGTTACGCCAAGAATTAATTAATAAAGGGAAAGCCAGAGCAAAATTATTTTCCTGGGAAAGAACAGCAAAAGAAACATTAAACGCTTACAGAACCATTATTTAATGAATATAATAGATAATACCTCTGCCAAACAATTAATTATTAACTTATCTATTCTCTTGTCTAAACCAACAGGTATAGGCAACTATGCTCAAAACCTTTTTCCTTATTTAAAATCTTTCCAACCTACTCTGTTAGTAGCGCAAAAATATCCTGATTTTGATTGCTATTCAATCCCGCCAAACTTAACCCCACACCACGGCACAAAAGGTCATTTTAACCGCCTGCTTTGGACACAATTTAAACTACCACAAATATATAAAAACCTCAAATCTAGTCTCTTATTCTCTCCGTTACCGGAAGCACCCCTTTATAGCAATTGTCGTTTTGTCGTCACTTGTTTTGACATGATACCGTTGCGCTTTCCTAAAAGCTTTTCACCACTCACTGCCTACCACCGCTACTACACTCCCCAAGTTCTTAAACAAGCACAACACATTGTTTGCATCTCTCAGACTACGGCTAAAGATATTACCGATTTTTACCAAATTCCCGCCAGCAAAATTACCTCTATTCCCCTTGCTTATGATCGCACTCACTTCTTCCCTATAAATCTACCTACCCGTAAGTACTTTCTCTACATTGGTCGCCAAGACCCTTACAAAAATATACAGCCACTGATCACTGCTTTTGCTGCGTTACCTAACTGCAAAGACTATGAACTATGGTTAGTAGGGCCAAGTGATTTGCGTTACACCCCTACTTTAAAAACCCAAGTTGCAGAACTAGGTATAACTAATCAGGTAAAGTTCCTTGACTATGTACCCTACAACGAATTACCAAAAATCATCAATCAAGCGATCGCTCTGGTTTTCCCCAGTCTCTGGGAAGGCTTTGGTTTACCTGTTCTCGAAGCAATGGCTTGTGGTACTCCCGTCATTACCTCCAATCTCTCCTCTTTACCAGAAGTAGCTGGTGATGCGGCGATTCTGATCAATCCTTACAACACCGGAGAAATTACAGAGGCAATGCAAGCTATTGCTACCGATTCGGCATTGCGATCGCGCCTTTCTAGCCAAGGTATTACTCACTCTCAACAATTCAGTTGGGAAAAAACAGGAAAAGCAACCAGCGAAGTTTTATCGCGCTACCTGTAAAAGATAACCTAACGCCAGAATTTAGATGTAAGGATTTTGGATTTTGTCAAGATTTCAGATTATCTTGACTAATGACTTACAACTAATCCTCAATCCTTATGAAAGCACTAATTCTCTCAGGTGGGAAAGGTACACGTTTACGTCCCCTCACCTATAGCGGAGCAAAACAACTCGTACCAGTTGCAAATAAGCCTGTTTTATGGTATGGCATTGAAGAAATGGTCGCTGCTGGTATTACTGATATTGGCATTATCATCAGCCCAGAAACTGGGGCAGAAGTCCAAGGAAAAACCGGAAATGGAGAATACTTTGGAGCGAACATCACCTACATTATACAAGACCAGCCACTTGGACTTGCTCACGCAGTCCAAATCGCCCGTCCCTTTTTAGGCGATTCTCCCTTTGTCATGTACTTGGGCGATAACCTCATTCAACTAGGTGAGTTACGTTACTTTTTGCAACAATTTAGCCAACAACAGCCAGATGCTCTGATTCTCTTGCGTTCGGTTGTCAACCCTAGCGCCTTTGGTGTGGCTCAGGTAGATGAAACAGGACGAGTATTACAGCTAATTGAAAAACCCAAAGTTCCTCCTTCAAACCTGGCATTGGTAGGAGTTTATTTCTTTTCTCACCTCATCTTTGATGCGATTGCAAATATCCAACCTTCCGCCAGAGGCGAACTGGAGATTACTGGTGCTATTCAATACCTAATTAATCAGGAAAAGCAAGTTTTATCTTACAATCTCCAAGGTTGGTGGTTAGATACTGGTAAAAAAGATGACTTATTAGAAGCTAACCGATTGATTCTCGACACCTATCTGACAGCATCAGTTGTTGGCGAAGCCGATGCCCAAAGTCAAATTATAGGACGAGTCCAAATCGGTGCAAAATCTAAAGTAATTAACTGCACAATTCGTGGACCAGTAATTATTGGTAGCAATTGTCATTTAGAAAACTGCTTTATTGGCCCTTATAGTAGTATTGCCAACAATGCGACACTCATTGATACTGATTTAGAACACAGTGTCATTTTAGAAGGTGCTAGAATTGCCGGAATCCATCACCGCATTATTGATAGCGTGATTGGACAACGGGCACAATTAACTCTTGCACCCCGTCGCCCCAAAGCTTTGCGATTTCTAATTGGCGATGACTGTCAAATTGAATTAACGTGATTTACTTATTAAGAACAAGAAAAACCACAGTCAAAATATTATTCTAATACCTGTAAAATACAAGTATTAAATTATTCTCACAATTAGCATTGTGGCAGATTACTTATAATATTAATGAGCATTGTACCTAGCAAAATTCCCGAAGTTCTACAATTTCAACCTCAAGTATTTGCAGATGATCGCGGGTTCTTTTTTGAAGCTTACAACAATCGAAAATTTGCCCAAGAGACTGGTATTGTTGCCAACTTTGTCCAAGATAACCACTCTTGCTCTAAACAAAACGTTCTGCGTGGATTGCACTACCAAATCCAACAACCTCAAGGTAAGCTCATCCGTGCTGTTGTTGGTACTATCTTTGACGTAGCTGTAGATATTAGAAAAAGCTCTTCTACATTTGGTAAATGGGTGGGTTCTGAACTCAGTGCTGAGAACAAACGCCTACTGTGGATACCACCAGGCTTTGCTCACGGCTTTCTTGTGCTTTCAGAGATAGCCGAAGTTCTCTACAAAACTACAGATTACTACGCACCGCAAGGTGATCGCACCATCCTATGGAACGATCCAGATTTAGCTATAGATTGGCCTTTGAGTACGCTACCGATTTTATCAGCTAAAGACGAAGCCGGGAAACCTTTGAGAACTGCTGAAGTATTTGATTAACGTAGTCATTGGTCATTCGTTGTCAGATACCCAGCTTCTTGCTATACCCTAAGCTTACTTTTATAGTCTGCGGAAAACCTTTGTCTTTCATCGAACTAATCCAAACCAAGTTAAAGAGTGGGCGTGGCTTCTCTTGGACAAATGACAAATGACAAATGACAAATGACTAAATCAATTTTGCTGATTGGTAGCAACGGTCAAGTGGGTAAGGAACTGCAACAAATACTTCCATCCTATGGCAATATTATCTCAGTAGCACGCCCAGCAGTAGACCTTGCTCAACCCGATACCCTCCGCAACGTTATCAGATCAAAGCAGCCACAAATCATCATTAACGCTGCTGCTTATACTGCTGTAGATAAAGCAGAGAGTGAATCGGAACTTGCTAGGGCTATTAATGCGATCGCACCCCTAATTATTGCCCAAGAAAGCCAAAACTTAGGAGCTTTCTTAATTCATATTTCGACCGATTATGTTTTTGATGGTAATGGGTATCGCCCTTACCAGGAAATCGATGCGACTAATCCCTTGAGTATTTATGGTAAAACCAAACTCGCTGGAGAAGAAGCAATTCGGGAAACTTGCGCCCATCATCTCATCCTCCGTACCGCTTGGGTTTATGGAACCTTTGGCAAAAGTAACTTTGTCAAAACTATGCTGCGACTAGGTTCAGAACGCCAAGAAATTCGTGTTGTCGCCGATCAAATTGGTAGCCCGACTTGGGCGCAAGATATAGCCGCAGTAATAGGCCAGGCAATTCCCCAGTTAACCCCAAAAACTAGCGGCACTTATCACTACACAAATAGCGGCGTTGCTAGCTGGTATGACTTTGCCGTTGCCATTTTTGAAGAAGCCCAACAGCTAGGCTTCCCTTTAAAAGTTGAACGTATTGTCCCCATTACAACTGCCGAATATCCAACACCAGCTCGTCGCCCTGCTTATTCTGTCCTTGCTTGTGGAAAAATTTCAGCAGTTCTAGAAACACATCCCCCCCATTGGCGACAAAGACTCCGGCAAATGCTTAAAGATAGGGTAGTGGGTACTGGGGATTGGGAAAACTCTTCCTTAATCCCCAATCCCTAGTCCCCAGTCCCTAGTCGCTATCCCCTTTTTAAAACTCCTGTCTCTTGTTGTATTGGCAAGACATCTAAAATATCAGTTTGGGAACAATACTTTAAATCTTCATGACAGTCAAGACGCAACAATCGTTGGCCATGACTAGCTTGGTGAAGTAATCCCAATAAATTATCTTGCCACTGAGAGTAAAGAGCGATCGCACTAATTACTTCATCATTACCAGCTAATTCCTCTTGTGATAGCTTGGTTTGTTGTACAAGACTATGAGCGATCGCACCTGCACAAACTGTATCCTCTAAAGAGAAACTGCCTTCCCAGCCAGAACCGACAATCCACACTGTCTCTGGTTGCTTCTCTAAAAGGAATTGCACTACCGTCGCCCGGTTAATCAAGGCTGCGGCTAATAGATTTGGGGAATCTTGTACTCTTTGTAAGGCACGAGTGCCATTTGTAGTACTGATAAACAAACGCCTCCCCTGCACTAATTCTGGTGTGCAATCGAGGGGAGAGTTGCCCAACTCAAAGCCAGGTACTTTAGCGCCACCGCGTTCTCCAGCTCGCAGACGTTTTTCAGAGGGCCATTTTTCGCTAATTTCAATTAACTGATCTAAATCGCTGAATACTTGTACAGCTTCGCCTCCAGCTGCCAAAACTGTCGCAATTGTGCTAGTGGCTCGCAAGACATCGACTGCGATCGCACATTCTGGCGCTTTACCCGTTGGAGTCAATTCAGGAGTGTGGTATACGAATAGCTTCACGCGCTGGATACACCTGCTTTAATACTACTGCCGCAAATAACATTTTACCTAGTTGGTGTCACTAACTATAGTTACAATTACTCCCAGAACTTTTTTTATCATCAGAATGCATTATGTAACCCATTCAATAGATAAATATTCAAAAAGTGCATTTTTATGCTTCTATACTTTCAGACTTGCTGCACTATCCTGTAATCTAAAACAAGAACAGGCTTTCCAAAGCTGTATTTGGCAAGCTTAGTTAGCACCACTACGCATACTGACTAAGTTTGCTAAACAAAACCGAAATTTTCACCTCCACTTTGCTTATCCAAAATCTCAAATCGAAATCGCTATGGCACCTTTACCCGACTACCGCCCTAAACAACTATCAGTAGGCCCGTTGGAAGCGGAAATTTTAAATATCATCTGGGAACTTGGTTCAGCCACAGTAAAGGATGTACACGATCGCATTCTGGCTGATCCCAACCGCGAATTAGCGTATACTTCTGTCACCACCGTCTTACGTCGCCTCACTGATAAAGGTTGGCTAGCTTGCGACAAAAAAGAGCGGGCATTCTATTGGCGACCAATGCTAAGTAAGCAGCAATCAGAAGTTATCAAAGCTCACGAACAGTTACAGCGATTTCTAGCGGTGGGTAACCCCGATGTTGTCGCAGCCTTTGCTGATAGCCTAGATGAAGCAGCTAGTGAGCAAATAGCAGCGATCGCCAAACGTATTCAATCTGCACGCCAAGCTAGGGAGGAAAAATGATGCATCTGATAATGATTTTGAATGCTTTGGCAGTTGCTTGGTGGTTAAGATCCGCTTGGAATCAACGCCAAGGTAATTGGAATCTGCGGTGGCAGCGATCACTATTTTTGTTTCTCTTTCCGCCCTTGCTAATTTTCATGACTGCGATCGCTGTGCTGTTCATGGGGCCTCAAGGACAAATGGGCGGAATGTACACAGGCTCAATTAGCTATTTACTAGCATTAATTTATTTAGCATTTTTTGCCATTTCATGCATTAAACTTGCCTTGCAGGGTTGGCAGTCTGTAAAATCTGCCCGTAACTGCCCTTTAGTGATTGTTGGCGATAGACGAGCCAGACTGCTGCAAACGGGCGCGTTGTTTGCAGGTCAAATCGGTTTTTGGCAACCAGAACTAGTGGTTAGCCAAGGATTAGTGCAAACTCTCTCACCCGCTCATTTAGAAAGCGTCTTAGCCCATGAACAAGGGCATCACTATTACAGGGATACATTCTGGTTTTTCTGGCTGGGTTGGGTGCGTTCTTGCACTGCATGGTTGCCAAATACAGAGCCTTTGTGGGAAGAACTTTTAGCTTTGCGCGAACTCCGTGCTGATGGTTATGCAGCATTGCAGGTAGATCCTCTGGTGTTAGCAGAATCACTTTTATTAGTAGTTAGTAGCGGCCCCGTCTTATCAGAAATTTGCTGTGCTGCATTAGGTTCCTCTGGTGCAGATCGCTTAGAACAAAGAGTAGAAGCTCTATTAGCACCACCAGAACCAACACCAGAAGCTCAATTACAATCCTGGCATGGCTTTCTGTTGGCGTTCCTGCCTTTACTGACTGTGATATTTCATAGTTAAGTTGAATTTAGCAAGCTACTACAGCACAAAATCGTGATGTTTGTAACGAAAATCGTAGCGTTGGTAATAAAAACGTATTGATTGTAACGAAATTATTGTGTTTGTAACAAAAATCAGATTGTTTGTAACAGAAATCGTAGTGATTGTAACGAAAATCGTAGCGTTGGTGATGAAAACGTATTGTTTGTAACGAAAATCGTAGTGTTTGTAACAAATATTGCGATCGGAACAAATTAACAAGCGGTAATTACGAATTAGGAATTACGCTTATTCTTCTTCTATTAACTGTTCTATATATTTTTGCACCAAAGGCACTTGAAAAGCATTGCCTTCTTGAGTCAAGATTTCTTTTCGCGTTAGTTTGCGGATAATACCTTTGTCTTGCTGCGTGGGAGTTTCCCCGTGGATTATTTGGCGCAGGAGAGAGCGATCGCCAGTTTCCTAAACTAGATTAACAGCACAATCCCTTTAACACCTTTGCCAAATACTCATACTCCTCTAAAGTATTGTAAATCTGCGCCGAAATCCTTACCAACAGCCGAGGTTGTTCTTGCCACGGCATCACCTGTACTTGAATACCAAACTTATCAAACAACTCATCATGTATAGACATGAAATCGCGGTTTTCCAAAATCGTAGGCAATGGCACAACCGCCATTAAACCAATCATCTCCTCTGGACAAGGCGGCTGCACTTCCAGCGTTTCACAAAGTAGCCGTCTTCCCTGCAACGCCAGCTGAAAGCGGGTTTTATCAGTGCGTGGCGAATTTGTACCGTGGCTAATTGTCAGAGGACGAATTTCTAACTGTTTATCTCGTCGCACATACAAAAATGCTGCCCCTTTGGGGGCACACAGCCATTTATGACAATTCCCGGTGTAATAGCGCCAATTTCTCGTAAATTAAGGGAGATCATTCCAGGTGCACGGGCACCATCTATTAATGTATCTATACCCCGTTGTTGCAACTACTTTACCAACTCTTGAATCGGGAAGATTAACCCTGTCTGGCTGGTAACATGATCCAAAAGTGCTAATCTGGTTTTTGGTGAAACTTGCTTAATTACTGCTGCGATTACTTGCTATGGCGAGTCAATGGGGAAAGGAATTTTTGCCACTACCACCCGCCCCCAATACGACTGGCAATAAAATCAAATGCATTGCGGCAAGCATTATATTCGTGGTTGGTTGTAAGTATTTCGTCCTCTGGTGAAAACGTCAGCGACCTTAACACAGAATTAACGCCAGTGGTTGCATTGGGGACAAATACCAAATCTTGGGTATCAGCACCCACAAACGCCGCTAGCTTACTTTTTGCATCGTCTAATAATGGTTCCCACTCTCTACCAAAAAAGCGTAGGGGTTCTTGTTCTAGTTTCAACCTCAAACGTTGTTGAAACTCCAGCACTTGTTTAGGACAAGCACCAAAAGACCCATGATTCAGAAACGTCACAGCCGAATCAAGCGACCATAAGTCTCTAATGGATAATCTAGAATCCAAAATTTAAAATCCAAAACTGATAAACTCCCCAGGCTGGATTCGAACCAGCGACCAATCGATTAACAGTCGATCGCTCTACCACTGAGCTACTGAGGACCACTCACGATTTATAATCTTAGGGCTAAAAATTGGATTTGGCAAGTACTTTCGCCAATATTTTTTTTAGATACTTAATTAATAGAATTTTTACAGCCAAAATCAATTCAAAAACTTAGGCAGAGACTCTTAAATACTAACTATTTACTGTAATCCCATTCGTAATTCAGCCAGACGCTGTCGCGCCTTAGCATCAATGGCATTAGCTAAAAACCTACTCTTAGATTGTTTGCGCGTATGATACTTTTGCCGCATTCGACAGACAGTAGCTTCCACTTCCCCACAAAGTTGTTGTGCCGACAGCCATTCAGCCCCATAACCCTGTATCATCAACTGCTGTGCCCGATCTGATGTAGCAACAATCACACGCGAAATCAATGATTGGGCTATTTGCTGGCGCATAGACGCACAGGATTTTTCAATATAAGTATCTGCTGTCTGCCCAAAATCAGTGTAATAAACTGATAAAAGCTCAGTAATTATTTCTTTATTGCTAGAGGAGTTCTGATATTGGGCATCAAAAACTATTTGAGTTGCATAACCTTGAAACGCACTATAACCAGTCATCGCTTCCACAAGTTCACCCCGTGCTGCCTCTAGTCCAACACTATCACGCGTTTTTTTAAGGCAAGGCCAAGCGCCTATTATATTGTAGCCGTCTACTAACAAAACGGCTTGGAGTAAGGAACGGGGCATGGTTTTTGATCACAATTTTCTAGAGTTAACAAAATTCATTCATAAGTTTTATAATAATTGATGCATTGTATGTAACACTATGCTACATAGAATAAAAAATATGGCAGCCTCACAAAATTAAAACCTCACACAGACGCACCAACTCAAAACGCGCCTTTGTTTAAAAGGCGCGTTTTAGTTTTTTTCACTAGTGATGAAAATGAAGAGTGCTGAGTTAAAAGATCAGCTATTAAGGGCGGAATATGTACGGCTATTAAAGGCTGAGTACTTTTTACTTCACTCAGCACTCAATTAAGGAGCTTCACTGTGTACCTCCATTAGACGTTCTTTGAGGCGTTGAGCTTCACCCCTATCTACCAGAGAGCCTTTTTCTAGCAAGAAAGCGCCGTCACAGTAATTTAACTCGTCTAATCGATGTGTCACCCACAGAGCTGTTATACCTCGACTTTTGACAAGGCGGCGCACACTAGCAACTAAATCCAACTGGCTATCTGGATCTAGCAAAGCAGTTGGTTCATCTAATAATAAGACTTCGCAGCGACGGGCGATCGCACCTGCGATCGCGACTCGCTGTTTCTGTCCCCCAGAGAGCGCATAAATGGGACGTCGTAGAAAGGTAAGCAAATTTACAGCTCCTAGCGCCTCCTCAACCCTTGCTCTAGTGGCAGCAGGTGGCAACTTTTCTTCCACTAATCCAAAAGCCACATCAGCACCAACCGTTGGCATGACCAATTGATGATCCGGATTCTGGAAGACAAAGCCAACGGGGTGCAAAACTTTAATTTCGCCTGATTCAGGAACTAATAGCCCTGCCAGCAGTCTAAGTAAGGTTGATTTACCACTGCCATTTGTACCCAAGAGCATCCAAAACTCGCCCTTGGGTACTTCTAAAGAGCAAGATTCGATAACCTTCTCTCCATTAGGCCAACTGAAATTTAAATCCTTGACCTCAATGCCCACTTGAGCCATTTGTCAACCTTGGTTACTCAGCAGCTACAGCAAAAAAGCCAGGTGGTCTGCCACCACCTGGGGTTGTACCATCTTTCTGAACAATCTGCACCCCAGAAATTTCACTAGCGCGAACAGCAATTTTTTTCTCTGTCTTGCCCTCACACTTGAGTTCTACAATGTCAGGGTTACCAGAGCGTATTGCTGCCAAAATTAGCTGATAGATAGCCTCAGCATCCTCTGCTGACTTACGTTGTACTGAGATCGGGAAAGCAGTGTTTCTGATGCTTAAATCGATGGTAAACATTTAGCAATAATCAAATTTAACTGTGGACTCATTTTAGCGTCAGCTGACTGATTCTAGGGAAATGGGCATTGAGAACTGGGGATTGGGGACTGGGCATGGAACATTTATTAATTTTTCTCTACCCTGCTCCCTCATCTCCCCACCTCAATCTCAATCAAAAAATAATTTTTATTACAAAACCCCTGGAAAAATTAACGATTTTCACCTAATATGATTAAAGGTGTGTAAAAATTTGTAAACTAGGTTAATAACCCGGTTAACTTTCTGATTATGGAAGGCTTTTATTTAGCCATCTATAATACAGATACAACCTGTACTTATAAACATTTGGAGATTTGCTCTAATGACCATCGCAGTTGGACGCG
Source organism: Nostoc sp. FACHB-888 (assembly GCF_014696655.1). Classification (NCBI taxonomy): domain Bacteria; kingdom Bacillati; phylum Cyanobacteriota; class Cyanophyceae; order Nostocales; family Nostocaceae; genus Nostoc; species Nostoc sp. FACHB-888. Next base: position 56,541 of record NZ_JACJQM010000042.1, read on the forward strand.
CTCCCAGTAGAGGGTGGTTTGACGTTCTAGACGACTGGCTCAAGCGCGATCGCTTCGTATTCGTAGGTTGGTCAGGGATACTATTGTTCCCCTGCGCCTTCCTAGCACTAGGCGGTTGGCTAACTGGCACCACCTTCGTCACCTCTTGGTACACGCACGGGTTAGCCTCCTCCTACCTAGAAGGCGCTAACTTCCTAACAGTGGCAGTATCTACCCCCGCCGATAGCATGGGACACTCCCTATTGCTGTTGTGGGGACCAGAAGCTCAAGGTAACCTTACCCGTTGGTTCCAATTGGGTGGGTTGTGGCCATTCGTTGCCCTACACGGAGCCTTTGGTTTGATTGGCTTCATGTTGCGGCAGTTTGAAATAGCGCGTCTAGTAGGTATCCGTCCTTACAACGCTCTCGCCTTCTCCGCTCCCATTGCAGTATTTGTCAGTGTATTCCTGATGTACCCCTTGGGACAATCAAGCTGGTTCTTTGCACCCAGCTTTGGCGTAGCTGCAATCTTCCGGTTCCTGCTATTCCTGCAAGGGTTCCACAACTGGACACTCAACCCCTTCCACATGATGGGTGTTGCTGGTGTATTAGGTGGTGCTTTGTTGTGTGCCATTCACGGAGCCACAGTCGAAAATAC
>NZ_JACJQM010000420.1:0-1704 GCF_014696655.1 Nostoc sp. FACHB-888
GCCACATCCTAATTCTCCAGCTTCTCAGCAAAAACTACTTTTAATCTAATTACTCATTCTCCCACAATAATACCTGGTTAACTTACGCCGTGCTGTACTAGTTGTTTTAGATCAAAGTATTGATTTAAGTACATCTCAGGGGAAATTAATGGTCAATATACTCGGTTCCTTAGCTGAGTGGGAAGTAGACATGCTATCAGAAAGAGTAAAACATGGTAAACAACATGGGAGAAACCAACAAAAAGCTTGTGAGCAAGCTCCTTGGGGTTACGTCGTTCAGGATAGTAAGTATGTTTTAGATAACAGTCCCTATCTCTGCCTAATTGCTGAAGATAGACCAAAGAATTACCATCAGTTGAAAAATGATGATATTCCCCTTAATCAACTTCCAGGAAGAACTGTAGCTCAACTAGGAAAAGAATTTATTCAAACTTACATCCAAGAAAAAAGCATCAGGGGAGCGTTGAGATTTGTATTCAATAAATATGGAGTCGGCAGAACAAGTGCCAAAATCAACTCTCATGATAGGGTTTTTTATTGGACACAAAGAGGTTTCTCTCTTTGGTTGATTAATTCTGTCCATTGCGAACACACATCCTATCTGAAAGAAAATAAAAGAAATCAATTAAAATCCCCTAGCGAATGGACAACTATTAAAGATACCCATCCAGACCAAAGGCTGATGACTGATGAAGAGGCAGCAGAAATTCGATATTTGCTTTCACTCAATAAAAAGATAGGTAGCTCCGCCTTGGGACAAAAAGCTGATGCTAACAATCATTACCGAGAGTATGCTTATCAAGCGGGAATGGTTTTTTGTGCAGAATGCGGCTCCAAATGTACGGTTAAATATACTTATAGTCAGAAAAAACGGTATTCTTACTATGCCTGTAGATATTTCCAAATAGGTTGTAGTAACTCTCGCTCAGTTCTCCAAGAAAAAATTGAAGAGAATTTGATTAAAATTTTAGTTCAGAAGTCTCGGCTGCTTACTGAGGTATCGTCACTTGATGGGTCAAAAAATTCATCCAATTCAGACCGAGTAAGCACATTACAAACCAAGCTAAAAGCGGTGTCAGAAATTTCCGACTCCGATCCTGATTTGGAGAAATTTAAGCAGAAGCTACGTCAGCAGATTGCATCGGCGCTTAATTCATCTAGTTCAGATTACCTGAGTAATTGTACAGCTAGTGAAATTCTGCGGACTGGGAACAATTTAGCTTTCTGGCATACGCTGTCTAATGACGAAAAAGTGGGAATTTTTCCCCGATTGGTTAATAAAATCTTTATCCACGATGGAGAAGTGAAATCGGTTACTTTTATCGATGAGTAGACGTATCTTGAAAGTCTACTTTCACCCAGATTGTAAGAGCAGTAACCCATGTACTCTCTTGCAAAAGTCCGTGGACTGCTCTGTTCGGGGGGAAATTTAATACCTTTAACAAAGTTTAGGGGTTTAAGTCCTAGCCTTTGAAGGCCAGCACGTTTTGTGCCGGGGTAAAATCCCCGTTACAAAAGTAATTGCGAATTGCGTTAGCGGAGCGGGGCGTTAGCCCATTGCGAATTGGTTTAACCCCAGGGCAAACGCATCTAAATATTGACGAGCCTGAATCAGTATGAAATACACCAAGACTCAAACTACATAAGGCTTTGAGGAAATTAAATCTCACTCAATATTAAAATGATAATCATTGTGAGGGGGAG
>NZ_JACJQM010000421.1:0-1649 GCF_014696655.1 Nostoc sp. FACHB-888
TGAGATAAAGATGACTGGCAGTGAGATTAATGCCACAATCCACCGAGCTAATAATTCTAAGTAGTCACTCCCTCCTTTTTTCGGCTCTTTTTGTGGTGATGGTTCTGATTGTGATTGTGAATTAGATTTGTTTGGAGTGAGATATTTCATAAATTAATTGGGTGAATCTTTAAATAGCGGCGAATTCTTACAAGCATTTCTGAATCGATATTTCCATTTCCATTGCCTCTGTTCAATGCGTCCAATACAAAAACCCGTTGAGTCATACACAAAAACTGTCTCATCTTCTAAATAACCTGTAGTGTCAGGTCTAGGGTTACGTTTTTTTGAGTCTAAATAGTTCCTGATTCGTAACTTACTAAATGAGGGCGTAACTCCAAGAGAGTTAATTTTGTCGGCGGTCGCTGCCCTTTGCTCGGCTTTAATGCGTTCAAGTTCTTCTGACTCTCGAATCGTGATGCCGTGAGAGTAAGTTTTGAATTGGGCTGGCAGTTGTGATAACCAAGGACTTGCGATTAACCCCATGCCCAATAACCCCAACATCGCTTGCTTTTGGTATTTCATAAGCACTCACCCGGAATATTTTACGGTTGTTGCCCGTCGATACTTTGTGTTGTCCGGGGTAGTGGTGCATTAATAACACGAACGTAAACAGACAGCCCAATACAAACTAGAAAAAAAATGACTGAGAATCCGAAAAGATTCTGCTCGAAGAACTTGCGCCATTTTAAGTTGATGACTGAGTTTGTTTGCTCAACAAAGAGCGTGTCAAATTTTTCAAGTCCTGAATTGTTGTCGGTTGTGTGGACTTTTTTTCGGGTGTTGGCACTCCTAGTTCTTGTAAGAATGCTTCCGGGTCAAAACCAGGAGTTGCAGCAGTAGTAAGGGTTTGAACTTGTTGCTTAATCTCCTCCCCAGTCTTTAACCCGTACTCTTGGGTAATTTGTTGCCTGATTTCGGGATTCTTGGCCAATTGATAAATAAACGCTATTTCATCAAAGCCTTGCTCTGTCCGTCGCTGCAATGAACGAGCATCAAGTTCATTCGTGATTTCATCGAACAATTCTTGCTCAAACTCATGAACTGCCAGCGCTTGAGCAACAGTCTTACCTGCCACAATGTCCAAGAATGCCTTAAACGTTTCCCGGCTGACTCCAGCAAGATGTAATTGTTCACTCACACTTTCTATGGCTTGAGTCTGTATATTCGCCAAATTGCTCCCACTTTCTAACAGCTTTGATTGGTCGATAGTTGTTTGCGCTAAACTGAACAGCTTTTCCAAGCGATCGCAAATGTCAATGCTAAATTCTTTTGCGTCATCTTCTACATTAAGGTTAATATCTGGGTCGGACTTAGCCAACTCCTGTAAACCAGCAATGATTTTAACAGGAGCATATTTTTCACCCAGTAATTCAAACAAATCTTGACGGCTAAATTTATCTATTATTTCAGACATTTTGTAATTCTCCTGTCGATGGTTGTGTAAATCTGATTTGTTCAGCTTCAAACTCTTTAATGGTGTATTCCGACTTATTGGCTTCCACAATCGACTTTGCTATTTCAACCTTGTTTGTGCCTTGATCTAAATCTCCAAACACTTCGCCAATCCTGCCTAGTACCCATACTTGATATGGACGAATCAATGGCGC
>NZ_JACJQM010000422.1:0-1622 GCF_014696655.1 Nostoc sp. FACHB-888
ATTGAATATTTTTAGTATTAATGAATAGCCGTTCAGTTGAAAATAAGATAATTTTCAGATTGAAAAATATTTGATTTGTTTTGTTTATCATTCACTCAATTCCTACAATTATTTATGTCATTTTAAAATCTTTCTTAGTTTTTATTAGTAAATAAGATGCGTTCGCCCTGACTCCAGCATCGACAACGGTACGGTCTGTTCCCACAAAGTGAATCTTGTTAAGTGTACTCATATTAATAACAATGCCAGCTTCTACTTGTGACTGACCATAAGTAGAGTGACCCTGACCGCGTGCTGCCACTTTAATTTGATGAGTACGGGCAAATTGAATAATTTGAACAATATCTTCTATTGACCCTGGATGAAGTACTGCTATCGGTTGCCGATGTACTATGTTACCGAAGTCTACACTGGCACTAACAAGAGTCTCACTATCCGTAGAAAGCGTGCCATCCAATTGGGGTATACTTTCAAAGATGGATGCGGCATTAGCAGATGTTACCCAAGAACGCCCGACAACATCAAACCCAATCACGATAGCACTGGCAACTAAACCCTGTAAAATAGAGCGGCGCGGAGTATTTAGGTTCATAATTTTCTACCTAAGCCATGAATTTTCAAAATATACAATCATTATGTTACTAGTATGATTAAATACTATTAAGGTTTTTAGCGACGGCAAAAACCTCAAATGAAGCATAGAAGAGTCACGTCCGCTACATTGCCAGATTAGCCTTCACAGTCAGTCAGCGATCGCTCATCAAACACAAGAGCAGCTAGAACAGAGTTATTCTGCTTCCTTGTCGGGAGAAAACCAAGTTTCGGGTGTAGAAGTCAAAGCAGTTGATAAGGATGAAAGTTCCGCCACGCCTGCCCCCAGTTCTGAAAAATGGTCGCATGAGGCGATTGTAGCAAGGTCAAATCTGCGACCAGAACGTATGCAGAAACTTAAGGTTGCGGCGAATTCGGGGCAGAATCCGGGGTTTGACTTCTTGCAGGAATGCTGGAATGATGATCCGACTTTGCAGATTGTGATCAAAAAACTTTTGGCGAAGTTTCTGCAATGGGGTATCGCTTGTGTAGATGAGGTGCTGCTGAAGTGGGATGAGTAACAAATACGCCCGTCACTCTTACAGGGAAGTTATATTTACTAAGTACCATTTTCCTGATGAGTTTACACTGATATCCCAATACTCAGAAAATAAGCGAGGAAAAGGCTTACCATTAAGCACATACCCTTCAGAAGAAATGGCAAAATTGGTCATCTTACCATTAATTTGAACCCGAAAAATATGCTGATTATCTTCCTGTTTATAACTAATGGGTGCAGCTTCAATAATTTCAGGTTGATAAATAATATCAAAGGAAATACCAAAATCACGTTGAAATACATAGTATTGCAGGTAATAAAATGGTTCAGAAATATAATCAAGCATCTGCTCGAAGTCCTTCATAGTCCAGTCCATTTGATACTGGATAAATAGACCTCTTGCAGAATTGATTTTGTGTTATAATGATTGGTTTTCTTAATCTGAATGGGGTGAGATAACTAAAAAGATTGATGCCTGGGGTATTTATAGCGATAGTTGTAATCGCGGAACGTCTGACAGAAAAAACATCAC
>NZ_JACJQM010000423.1:0-1615 GCF_014696655.1 Nostoc sp. FACHB-888
TTATCACTTCAGCTTTCTCTACCTTGGGGGAGAAAGCTGAATGGCGAGTAGAGAACAGAGGAGGAAAGGTGCTGCCCATCGCTTTAATCGTGCGGGTGTATGCCAATGAAAATCCTAATTTACCAAATCAAAGAACGTCTTATCTGGCGGTAGCGAAGATCACACCAGAGAATATCTGTGTAACGAAGAAAGTCAAAGGTGGAGAAAAAGCGAATCAAGAAGCACGGCGAGCAGCAGATGCCTCTGCAAAGAAACCTTGCCTTGAATAAGGGACTTTAATCTATAATGTTCACCCCTCTGGCTGGCAACGTGATAAATGCTCCGATTGGGAAGCTCAACCATCTAAACTTAACTCTAGATAATCGCTCTCAAAACAAAGAATCGTCCTTAACTCAAGCATTACGGCAGATACAGCAGTTAAACTCCAAGATTGCTGTGTTAGAGCAGCAGCATCAAGATTATGTGCAAAAGCAACAGAATTTGATTAGTGCCATTGCCGAAATCTGTGTTTCTTCAATGCAGGAAATAGAGGCACTGCGGATTTTGATTTATCGGGGAGAGGCAGCCTGTCGGCAGTACCTGCGTTCAGTGTTGGTTAAACAAAAGAAGGCTTTTTGAAGTACTAAAAAACAGCCCCTATCTTACGCCTTGCCGGAGGTAGATAACATTTCTAAATAAGCTTCAAGCGATCGCCCCCGGCCGAGGTAAGCGATCGCCGTTTCCGCTCCTTGTGACGCTAATCCCATAGGAGGGTACTTAAACATGGTACGAACATTAGAAGACAAGTTCAATTGCAAGAGTGAACTATTTTTGTTGTCGGAAGACGAATACCAACCGAAAAATAAACTGGAAGAAATTGCAGTTAAAGCAGTCAAGTTAGCAGGGTTACACACCCGGCTTGGGGACTATGAATTTGTCTCGACAGCAGTTAGATTGCTTGAGCCATTCATTGCTGCATGGTATCACCGGGCCGAACTGTCCCCACCATCGACCGCGACAATTTGCAAATGGTTTTATAGTGAGCCACCAAAGTGGGCGATCGCTTTATTGGTGAATGAACAGCAAAAAATTTTTGAACAAGTTTCGCGGAATCTTCAAATTTAGATAAAACAGAAAACTCTACGAAATCCGAAAAAGCCCTTGAAGATTGCGAGTGGCTTTTTTATTGTATAAAAGTAAGGTCAATCACAGTTAATTCACTATCAATTAATAGAGAATATGACATCAAAATCATACGGAATTGACACGGGTATTGACTATGTTTTTTACACTCTTGACTACCTATTGACTATTTATTGATGAACCAAGCATGGAGAGAACAACTTTTTAGCCGAAAGACCACTAATTCTGGGTTGAATCCTTTGGTTTTACCGATGACTAATGCCAAAATGTTGCGAGTTTTGGATATTTGCTATCGGACATGGGAGCGTTGGACAGAAGTGGCTGAAACAATCCCTCAGTATAAATTGTCACGAATCCAAATGCAGAAGATGGCACAAGAAAAAAGGTTAAGAGCGCCATTGATTCGTCCATATCAAGTATGGGTACTAGGCAGGATTGGCGAAGTGTTTGGAGATTTAGATCAAGGCACAAACAAGGTTGAAATAGCAAAGTC
>NZ_JACJQM010000424.1:0-1613 GCF_014696655.1 Nostoc sp. FACHB-888
CTCCCCCTCACAATGATTATCATTTTAATATTGAGTGAGATTTAATTTCCTCAAAGCCTTATGTAGTTTGAGTCTTGGTGTATTTCATACTGATTCAGGCTCGTCAATATTTAGATGCGTTTGCCCTGGTGAGTTTGTCGAGTTTCGGTTGTCACTAGATGGGCCACCGATCCGCATAGTCCAAGGTATTCAACTGATTAATGATTGTTGTTTCTACAGCATCGAATGACCCCAAAAACAAAGCATTCCATCAAAGTTATAGACAATTTTCCTTGAAAATTTGGTGAACACTATTCTGGTATTTCGTTTCTATTTCTAAATCTTCTCAGTAATTTTAAGTAGCTCTTGACTACATTTCATCAATTCATAGAGATCATAGGCATATAATTTTTCCTGGTTTGGCTCACAAGGCGTTGCGCTTGTTGCTACGATTGGATCACCGTAACCATTGGTTTTACCAATGAGTAAAAGTTTTTGACCTGCGTACTCTCCAATTAATTTGAAATCAGTTTCAGGTAAAAGCTTGACATCAGTCACAAAACTCTGATTTTGAATGGACATTTTTACTCCTAACTTTTTTAACAATTTGAACATTTAAGTTTTTTTGAGAGGTGGTGTGAAAATACCATCTCTCAAAAATTTATGAATCCTTTGTTTTTACCCATGTGGAGTACACATCTTCAAAAAAGCTCTTGTAACCACCATTTTCCTAATAAGTTTTTAGCTTTACTTTCAAAGTAGTAAAATAAGTGCCATTGATGATTTCATGTCCGTAACCAATGACTTGACCAAATTGCCCTGTTTGTTGATGCAAGGCATAATCTCCAATATTTAACATGATGGTCATTCCTTAATTAGCTAGTTAAATCGTTTATAGTTGATATTTGTGAATGCAATAATCACCCTCAAGCAGTAAATAAAAATTAAGCTGCAATCTGAGGTCTTTGAACAGATTTAACTGTTGTTTGAGCAAGTGAAATATACAGATGAGTTAATTGAGAGGCAACACTATCCCAACTAAAAGTACTTTCTACCCGTAAGCGACCAGCTTCACCTAATCGGTCTCGCCAAGCTGGATTGAGCAAGATCCGGTCTATAGCCGAAGCAAAAGCTACTTCGTCTTTAGCTGGCGCTAATAATCCTGTGACTTCTGGGACGACAGTAAACTGTAACCCGCTAACATTACTTGCAACAACAGGCGTGTTACTAGCCATTGCTTCAATAGCAACTAAACCAAAAGGTTCATAATGGCTAGGCACTACGCACACATCAGCCGCAGCATAGTAGTAAGGCAAAATAGTCTCATCTAGACGACCGGGAAAAGTTGTACAATCACTCAGCTTTAGTTGAGCAATGACATTGGCTATGCGTTCGCGTTCAATACCATCACTTTGACCAGGACGGCTACCACCGCCAATTACTAGTTGCAGGTTAGCTTTACCCCTTAAATCAGACTGAGCAACGGCTCTAACTAAGGTTTCAACTCCCTTACGTGGATCAAAACGACCGACATATAGAACCCATTTGACATCTAAGAAGGTACTGCAAGCCTCTTAATCATTAGCCTGATGAAGCAGAGATTGAGTTTGGCAGTGGCATTAACCAGGGTTCGT
>NZ_JACJQM010000425.1:0-1550 GCF_014696655.1 Nostoc sp. FACHB-888
GATGAATTATCTACAAACCTTGAAAGGATTGCGGGTGTTAGTAGTAGATGACAATCTGGATCACCTGGAATTAATTCAGTTTATCCTTGAACAATATAATGTACAAGTAACGGCTGTAACTTCAGCCTATGAAGCTTTCAATGCAATCAAGCTATTGCAAGCAAACATTCTTATCTGCGATATCCAGATGCCCGTTGAGGATGGTTATTCGTTAATTCGCCAAATTAGAAATCTTACTCAAAAAATCAAGGAAATTCCCGCCATAGCTTTGACAACGTGTACGTCAGATGAAACGCATTCTCTGGTTCTAAATGCAGGTTTTTCTACGTACCTGACAAAACCATTTGATCCAGATGAGTTAATAGCAGTTTTATCAAATCTTGTTGCTCGACATAGTGCATTATGCGCCTAAAATATTTGAGGCAACGATATATAACTCAAGTCTATTTTTTATTAAATAATTTTGCTTTCTAATTATGAATAGGTATGGAAGTAATAATTGAGGGGTATGGACACAGATGCAGAACCCAGCAATTCTTGGTGGGAGCAGGTTAAATATTATGCTCAACTGGCAATTGAATGCGTAGAGGATGGAGTTAATACAATAAAAGAATTACTCAGTACCCTAACAAAACATATTTGAGTCTTGTAAGCAGTCCTGTATTATCCTCTTCTTCATTTATTGATTTATTTTTGAAGCCGAGTTACTTCCGAAACTTTAGAGTCTGGTAAATTCTCCGATACTTCCTCACTATCAACCTTTAAAGAACGCAGTAATTCCCTAATTACATCGTTAAGGGGTCTTCCTGTTTTTGCACAGTATTGTGACAATTTCTCTCTTGCAACTCTTGGGTGGAAGAGGTTGAAGCTGAAAATGCGACAAGCGCTCGACAGTCTTGGTCGGTTATATACTGAGTTAGCATCCAAAGCTGGCGAAGCTATTGGCGTGCCTGATTATGGAACCATTTTGGAACCACAGTTGAACTCATTACTATATTCAGGATAGAACAAGAGCTTAACCTAATGTTTAATCAAACACAACTAGTCATTAAATCTTTGCCATTAAATTTACTCCAAATCAACAACACATATTTCAAACAATTTACTTTAAGTTCTATTTCCGGCTACAAATATTAAAAATATTTGATAGCTCATAGTACTTGTAGTTGATTTTACTGCCAATTTAGCTACAAGAGAAAATCATGAACTGGAAAGTCCGTCTCCACAACAAGACAATAGCTCTATATTTAGTAGTCCCATGCTCTTTGGTTCTAGCAGTAGTCGAACCACTTGTTAGCAGAGCTAACCAAGAATCAAAGCAAAGGGACAAATATTATTCGCATTCACTGCCTTTAGGGAAAGGTAATTTAAAAGAATCACGGGTATCGAATCAGATAGCTCCTGGTATTACCCACACGGTTATTGTTAGAGGCCAACAGTCAAACCGTGAGGTGTATACAGTCGATATAACATTTCAAGCTACTCAACAAGCGGCTCAAGCTACTGCTAATTTATTAAAGTCTCAAGGATACCAACCTTACTTAAAGCCA
>NZ_JACJQM010000426.1:0-1542 GCF_014696655.1 Nostoc sp. FACHB-888
TTTATTACTACTGGATATTGAACGGCTTCGACCCTTAGCACTTAGTCATGGAATTGACATTACTATTTCCAGGTGCAAGATATGAGGATAGGTGTAAGTGCGATTCGTTCTGGAGAAACCCATAATCTGGGGGAATTCCAGGCTTCAGTAGAGTAACTCCGCCAGGAGTTGAGTCCGCACTTTAATCGCTTTATCAGTTTCATTTTTATTAATTTTTTGCCTCCGCAAAATTTTAGATATTAAAAATCTCATAATATTTCTTGACAATATTTGAATATTTCAAGGTAAAGTAATGCTCAATATAGATTTAGAACGACTTCTTTACGCAGTACAAATAGATTTTCAAACAGAGGTTACTAAGATTACTGGGCAAGTTTTTAGCGACACTCAGTTCCAATTATCGGCTCGAAAAATTGGCAAGGTTCATGCAGCTTTAGTTGTACCACAAATTTATTTGAAATCATTACATAAAGATTATGAAAGCATTGTTGATAATAATTTAGCTATTACTTTTAAAAGTCAAAACCGTGCTGTAGGAAATTTTCAAGTAAATTATTTACCTAAAATAAATATATTAACTATATCTGGGTACTACAAAGAGGGCACGGCTTATCTATGTTATTCTCCAGCTAGGAATCCTGATTGGTACAATGGCAAAGGTTATAAAATAGTTCGCCCTGATTGTATTGGAGAAAAATTTGAGTTGTTAGCGAACAAATTTTATCCATTTTTTGAAGAATTTTTTGCAGTTTAATTAAAATTAAACCCATTGTCAGGATGGCTATAGAGGGACGAATTATTTTAATTTGACACAGCTACGCGGTTCGCACTCGTGCGGTCACTAATGACAGCGAACGCCGCTTTCTGGAGCGTCGGCTACGCTCAGTTCAGCAACGTTCATAGAAACGGTGAACACTAGCAAACAATCTGTGGCTCTGGTCAAATAATTCCTCGCTCTACATCTGATGAGTAGATGAGTAATGTCTCTTTTACTTTAAAAGCTGAACTATATTTTCAGCAACACCGATTGCTGAAGCGGGATTTTGTCCAGTTACTAAGCGTTCGCTAACTACAACATGGGCTTGAAAATTTCGGGCTTCGGTATGTTTGGCTCCACGTTCTATGAGTTTTGACTCTAGCAAAAATGGCATGGTTTTTGTGAGTCCGACGGCTTCTTCTTCTTCATTGGTGAAGGCTGCTACTGTCTTATTAGCGACAAGATATGCTCCATTAGATAGCTTTACATTCACAAGTCCTGCTGGACCGTGACACACTGCACCAACAACGCCCCCTTGTTCATAAATGGCTGCCGTTAGTTGAGCAAGTTTTTTATTGTCAGGAAAATCCCACATAGTGCCATGCCCACCTGCAAAAAAGATGGCTTTGTATTCAGATGGCTTGATTTCTTCAGGAGACAAAGTGTCTTTCACTTTGTCCATCACTTTGGGATTATTGACAAACTGTTTATTGAGAGGATCGTTAAGTTTGTAGCTATTTGGATCTATCGGGGCTGCTTCTCCTGTGGGACTAGCAAACTCTACC
>NZ_JACJQM010000427.1:0-1503 GCF_014696655.1 Nostoc sp. FACHB-888
CAGTTTGCAACTGCTTTCTTAATTCATGCCGGGGTTTGGTCATTAAGGGATAAGCTTTCGGGCGGCGTTTACGGACTCGTGGTTCGTTTCTAGCAGGACGGTCAGGAACAGCCTTGTGAGCAATAACTTTTAGCAAAGTGCGATAAATTTGGTGGCGTTTTTGAGAAGTTGCTGCTAATAATTTGGGAATAAAGTTAATTAAATGATGGCGAGTACCTTGCAGTGATAGGCGATTTGGAGGGGTAGTATAAGTAGTTCCAGCCGACCACATTAAGCTACGAAGTAGATTGTAAGCCAGCAAATAAACATAAATTTCTTTGCGGATCATCGAGGGTGTTTTACATCGCAGAATATCCATACCCAAGGTAGTTTTGAGATGTCTTAAATTTAGTTCAACATCCCAGCGTTGGCCGTAAAGTCCAACAATTGCCAGAGTAGAATAAGTTGCTTCATCTAAAAGAGTGGTAATTAAGCTAACTTGTTGAGTCCGAAAACCAGGAATAACAATATAATAGTAAATCTCTCGCACAGTTATTGAAGGAGGTAAAGCATTAAATTCATCTTTATCCAATCCTTTTGGGCAAGTTTTAGGCTTATACCAAGTAACTAATTTGTCGCAATCTCCAATAATTTTACCTTTTCGCATAGTTGTTGTGCGAGATTGATGTTTACGAAACACGACATCACAATTAAACTTTTTGATAGTAAACATATCGGCGTAAGCACAAAAAGCTCTATCCCCTACAAGCACATCATTAGGTTTGAGAAAACTGTACAGGTTTCTAGCTAATTTAATATCATGAGTGTTCAGAACATCTATGCACAAGGCAACGGCAGCTCCCGTTACTAAACTGAATATCACACCAATTTTGGCAATTGGGAATCCACATTCCGGCTTTTGACTACTGGGTTGTGGGTATTCTTTTTGGTTTTCTACAGTGTCAGGCATAGAGACCGTCGAGCCGTCTATCACTAAAATATTTCGACCACACCATAGATGTTCTTGGGTTACTTTCTCTTCCAGTTTTTGTGCTGAATAATTGAAAACTTTTTCTAACAATTTTTCTGGTAATCTTGCCCGTGCTTGGCAGTAAGCACTCGTATCTGTTGTTCGCGGAGCGTCTCGAAGAGAGGGAACTTCTACTTCTGACTCAGCTCTTAGGTGCAATTATTTTACTCACAGCATTATTACAAGTTTTGTCTGTATCTAATACTTGAGATAAAAATGCCCATAAAGTTACGAATGGGTCAAACAACCGTTTTTTATATTTGATTTTTAGCTCAGATATTGCAAGTTTTATTGCAGATTCTGGCAGCAATTCTTTAAAAGGTAGCCCTAAACCCTGACTAAATTTATCCTTGAGGATTTGTACTCGTAGTGTCACAGTAGTAATTATGGTATTTGCTTGCTCGTCTCAAAGAAAGTATTTCATGAACGAGTAAGCTTTTTCTACCTCCAAAAAATTTTTAGATTGTACATCATCCTTCTATCCGCCATCGCCT
>NZ_JACJQM010000428.1:0-1503 GCF_014696655.1 Nostoc sp. FACHB-888
ATTTACTGGAGAGAGTATATTTACGAACCACGAGAACATTTGGCTATTGTTGCGGTATGCAATGGAAGCATGAGTGCTGGATTTATTCAATTGACTGCCGTAATGAAATACTCCACGCTACACAAAACCAAATTATCGGGACTGGAGAATTAGAAGCCATCAAAGTGCAAAAACCTGCCTTTGTTCTGGGCGAAAGAGTAATGCTCTGTTCTCACGATAAGGGAACAAAGCAACGGCTGATTTTGGGGATTGCGCTAGTGAATAATTCTTGGTTTTACCTTGTCGAATTGGTGTCGCCAACCTTAACTCAATCACGGACTATATCGAATCGTTTCTCACTGGTTGGTGAAAAAAGTTTGGTGCGCGTGAATGTCTAATTCTCTCTAATCAACAACAAATTATCACCCAACTAAAGTTATGTCACAAATCGAAGTAGCCCAAATTATCGGCCAGATAAAGCAAGAAATCACTGTTGATGACTCTAATGGACAAGGTAAGGCTAGTTTTCGTGCAACAGCAAGATTAGCTGGGGTTGATGCTGCCGGATTATTCAGAAGTCTCAAAACGGCTGTTGACAATTCTCGCTCTAAAATGGTTGAAAAGCTTGTCCGTAAAGGCTTTGAGGGTGTTGACATTTTAGGGTGGTCGCAGTCTGGTATCCCTGACGAAGCGGGAAAAAGATGCAGCGAACAAGCTCTTTTAGCCTGTGAAGCATTTGAAAGTATCGGTGTTCGTGCCTGGATGCAAGACATTATGGGCTGGACAAAACCTGCTACTCAACCACAAGAACAACCTTCTACACCAGCCCTCCCCCCAGTTGAACAGCGATTGCATACTCTTGTTCTGGCAATGAAGACTTTAGCTGAGTTAACTGGTGGCAGACTCAACCCGTACACCGAACAGCAATTTAAAGACTATGCCGGCAACCTTTTGGCTGAACATAACCGAAAATTGCTAACCGCCACAGAAGAACGCTGGCTTGGCGTGGTCAACTTTGCAGAGAGCGAACTCGGTAAAAAAGTCCCCCTGAGCGGCGCTCACTACCGGGGACACTTGGGCACATGGGTGAGAACATTTTACCCACACTTGGGCGATCGCCAAGAAACACGATTGGTTAACGGGGTTCAACAGCCCATCTATGTCTACGCTTGTCACGATCCAGTTGTTGCCGCAGGTTTGACCAAAGCTATAGAAGAGTTCTTCGCTCATCCCAGTCCTGGCGCAGCACTAAGGCAGGCAGGTGCTTTCACTAGTAAAAAGGAACCAGTGCTGACCAAGTGAAAGCGAACGCCCCCACCACAGGAACGTTCGCTAATCTAAAGATGGAATTTTTGCTAAAGCATCAAATATTACCAAGAACATTAGAGTTGTCGGGAAATAGTGACTAAAATCGCTGAAAGGCTTAGGGAGTCTGGGTTTCAATAATTTTGGTCAGAAATCAATAAAAAGCTTGCCACAAGCAGATTTCAAGGATTTTTGAGCTTATTACCCAACAAGTCTATT
>NZ_JACJQM010000429.1:0-1502 GCF_014696655.1 Nostoc sp. FACHB-888
GGACATACTTGGTTTAGGCAAAAAATTATCGAGTGGCTGGAGAATTTACCTGGAGAACAGGGGCAACTGGGTGGGGAATATAGTGTTTTACATTTGTTAACGAAAGATTTGACCGAGATAAAGTATCAGGGAAAATCCCCCTACCCGAAGTTTTATGAGGTTGTGATTTTGCCAAACCAACTATCGACACGAGATGATATTTCTAGGAGAACGTATCTCCAAGAATATGCACCCCCTGATTTGTGGGAAAGAGTGATGGATTATTGGCAAGCAAACTTACACAACTTTGTACCCAGACCGGACTCGTCTCAAAACTCGGATTATACGAAAAATGCACAATGGATGTCTGCCTTGAAGGAGTTAGCACCGCAGAATTATGATAGTTTGTTGTCTCAATGGAAAGTCCAGCATAAGCGACGACCTAATTTGTGGAAAGCGATGAGAAATTTGGGATTGGATTGATGTAATGCTTTTTGTATGTGGCATGGCGAGTACACCATTAGGTTGCAAGTGTTGAAGTGTAATTGCACTACTCATGACAACTGTCGATTTATTTTCAGGAATGCCTGATCTCATAGTGAGCAATATCTTGTACGCTGATTTCTAATGGTGAAGCTGTCATGCATTTAAAAATACAGTATTTTGCAAGGTGATTTGCAGAATATAGCTTGTGAAGCCAGATATTTTATTAAGACTCTTCTTCTTAGCAAATTATTAAAGAACATGGTTAACAGAAAACGCTCTTTGCAAAAATGTTTGAAGCATAACCTTACTAACTACATTGCTTTGAGCTTGTTGTTATTAATGCCTACAACAGCTTTAGCTAACGGTAACAACAATAATTCTGACGATCCTCCACCTCAAACTAGAGGAACTTCAGGTGGTTCTAGGGGATGTGAGACTGAAAGTGAGGCATCCTCAAGTAGTATTCCAAATATTATTTTACTTGCACCTACTCAAAGTTACGGTCAAACTTTGGCAAACAGTCCTACATTTGCCTGGTTTGTGAAAGATACTAGCTCTTGGCAAATGGAATTTCGCCTTTATGAGTACGACCAAAATAACAAACAATCTAGATTGGTAAAAGAAATTAAAGATGAAAATTTTAAAAGTTCTCCAGGAATCATGATTCTATCTCTGCCTAGTCAAGAATTGTTAGTTGGCAGAAGATACCTTTGGCAAGTCGAATTGGTTTGCGATGCTAATCGTCCTTCAGGTAATCCATTTGCGATCGCAGCGATGAAAGTCGTTTTAACTCCGCCAGAAGTGAAAAACCAACTCTCTCAAAGCAATGATGTTCTAAAGGTGGCAAATCTCTCCAAAAAAGCTGATTTATGGTATAAAACTGTAGAAATTGCTTTAAGTTCAAACAATGAACCGACTCTGAAAGAATTAAGAAAGCAGGGTAAGCTCATCTAATTTGGTATAAATAAAACTTGACAAATTCCAGAAAATCAGCATAAAAGATTGTATAAAAAATAGACTTGACGACTGAGCAAGAC